>NZ_JAUBOV010000054.1:0-51315 GCF_036700405.1 Microcoleus sp. T3_D1 | reverse complement strand
AACATATTTAATTATGGACTAATGAGGGACATAGTATTGGTGAGTATTTCTACTCATCGCATAAGTGTTATGCTCCCGACTTTGACTGCTTCTTGTCCCCCCCTTATTAAGGGGGGCTAGGGGGGATCGAGCCTACAGTCAACTGCTTGCTTCTTGTCCCCCCCCTTGTGTTTTGGGGGGCTAGGGGCGATCGAGCCTACAGTTAAATGCCTAAGTCCTAAAGCTGCAAGACATTGATAATATTAGCTGAAGTAGCGGAGAAAAACATGGTTGCGATCGCCCCCACAGACACAGAAATCATCGTCATCGGCAGCGGAATAGGCGGCTTGACTTGCGCTGCAATGCTTGCCCGCTATGGCTTTGAGGTTGTGGTTTGCGAAAGCCATTCGATCGCGGGCGGCGCCGCACACGGTTTTGAACGCGACGGATTTAGCTTCGACTCCGGGCCCTCCCTGTACTCAGGATTATCCTACAGCCCGTCTGCCAATCCGCTGCGGCAAGTTTTGGATGCGATCGGCGAAAAACTCCCCTGCATCACCTACGATACCTGGGGTTGCTGTTTGCCAGAAGGCGATTTCGACACCTCCGTTGGTGCGAGTCAATTTGGCGAAGTGCTCGCACGACTGCGCGGCGCGGCAGCAGTCGCCGAATGGCAGCAACTCCAGCGCATCATGGAACCCTACGCCAAAGCTGCCATAGCCTTGCCCTCCCTGGCTTTGCGCTTCGATTTAGGCGCTGTTTTTACCCTCGGCAAATTTGCGCCGGCTTTCCTGCAAAGTGCTGGCGACGCGATCGCACTTGCAGGCCCTTTCAGCAAAATTATGGACAAAAACGTCAAAGATCCGTTTGTCCGAAATTGGCTGAATTTGTTGTGTTTCCTGCTGTCTGGACTTCCCGCCGACGGAACGATCGCAGCCGAAGTCGCTTTCATGTTCGCCGACTGGTATCGCCCCAATGCAGTTTTGGACTATCCGATCGGCGGTAGTGCAGCTTTAGTAAATGCCCTGGTACGCGGTTTAGAGCGCCACGGAGGGCAGTTGCTGCTAAATTCCCACGTTGCAGAAGTTTTGGTGGAAAACAACCGGGCTGCGGGCGTGCGGCTGCGATCGGGCAAAATAATTCGATCGCACAAAGCCGTCGTCTCCAACGCATCCGTTTGGGATACCCTGAAACTGTTGCCTGAAACCTCTGTCCCGCAAAGATTTCGGCAAGAACGGCAGGCGACGCCAGAGTGCGACAGCTTCATGCACCTGCATTTGGGAATTGATGCTGCCGGAGTGCGATCGGACTTGGCTTGTCACTACATCTTCGTCAAAGATTGGGAAATGGGCGTTTCCGCCCCTCAGAACGTCGTTCTCGTCTCGATTCCCTCCCTCCTCGACCCCGACCTTGCGCCTCCGGGAAAGCACGTCATTCACGCATATACCCCCGGAAACGAGCCTTACGATTTGTGGCAAAAGCTCGATCGCACCAGCGAAGAGTACAAGCTGCAAAAACAAGCGCGCGCCGAGGTAATGTGGGAAGCCTTAGAGAGAATTATCCCCAATATTCGATCGCGCTGCGAAGTCACCTTAGTTGGGACACCCCTAACCCACGAACGGTTTTTGCGCCGCCATCGCGGTTCCTACGGGCCCGGAATTCGGGCGGGTAGCGACTTGTTTCCCGGGCCGACAACACCTTTAGCGGGGCTGTTTTGCTGCGGAGATTCGACGTTTCCGGGAATTGGTTTGCCCGCTGTTGCTGCTAGCGGGGCGATCGCCGCCAATACGATCGCACCTTTGTACAAACATTTGGAATTGATTCGGGAAGTTATTAGTTAGTTGTTATATCGATTCCGGTTGCACCGTCCGTGCTTGTTGACTGTTGACTAATGACTGAGGACTAATGACTAATGACTAATGACTGAGGACTAATGACTAATGACTAATGACTAATGACTAATGACTGATGACTAATGACTAATGACTAATGACTAATGATATCATTTCGCCGCAGCCGGAATTGATATTATTAGACATCTCCCATAATTATTGTCGAACAGGCATCGTGCCTATTCAAAACCTGCTTTTTAGGAGATATTTATTAGTTATTTGTTATATCAAATCCGCCCTTCATCGTCCTGTATTCATCTCTCTGTTCTCTGACTCTGCGTTCTCTGCGTTCTCTGCGGTTTAATCATTCCAATGCAACCGGAATTGAGATTATTTGTTAACGGGATTATGGAAGCGCTTTCCTAGCGTAGGACGCGAACCAAGAGCAAACAATAATTGTAAATACAGCAGTTCTAAATAAAGTGAGGTATGCCCTATGCCCTATGCCCTATGCCCTATGCCCGCTTATCAAGCCTGCACCTCATGTTACTGAGAAAGGCTATAGTTAGTAAAATGCGACCTAAATCTGTCAGCATAGAAATAGATAGTTCGATCGCAAAGAGGCCACCGTGCAACCCGTAGACTTTACAACTTTAACCGCAGCTTGCAGCGAACTGCGAGCCCAATGGCTGCCAGCGCGCTTAGAACAAGTCTACCAGCGCGATCGATTCACCGTGTCCCTAGCCCTCCGCACCATGAAAGGACGTGGCTGGATTGACCTTTCCTGGCATCCTGTCGCCGCCCGCATCTGCGTCGGCGACCCCCCGCCCCGCATTCCCGACACGTTCACCTTCAGCGAACAACTGCGGCACCAACTCAGCGGTTTAGCCTTAGTTTCCATCGCCCCTGTTTCATCCTGGGAAAGAGTCATCGACTTGCAATTCGCCAAACGCCCCGGAGAACCCGCCCTCTGGCACTTGTACGCCGAAATCATGGGGAAGTACAGCAACGTCATCCTCACCGCCCAAGACAACCTCGTTGTCACCTGCGCCCACCAAGTCAGCGCCAAACAGTCCACCGTCCGTCCCATCCAAACCGGGCAACCCTACGAAATGCCCCCGTCTTTGACCGATGCAGTGCCTAGTCTGAGCGAATCTCAAAACCGCTGGCAATCACGAATTAGCCTGGTTCCTGGGCAATTAAAGGGCAATCTGTTGAAGAATTACCGAGGGATGAGTAAAGCCTTAGTTTTGTCAATGATTCGATCGGCTTCTTTAGACCCCGAACAATCCACCGACAGCCTCAATCCCGACCAATGGCAGCAACTATTCCAGCGCTGGCTATACTGGCTGCAATGCCTAGAAAACTCCAAATTTCATCCGAGTTTTACCCCCGAAGGTTACACCGTCATCGATTGGCCGACACCAGAAAATCACAATGTAGGGGCGGTGTCCCCGTGCCCGCCCTCTGATTCTTCCATCTCTTCGGTTCAAGAAATACTTAACAGCTACTACACAGGCGAAATCAATCAAGAAGTATTCGCCCAACTGCGGCACCAGCTTACCCAAAAACTCAACAACGTCCTCGCAAAACTGCGCCTCAAAGCCAACACATTTAAAGAACGCTTGCAGCAATCCGCAGACGCCGACACCCACAAATCCCAAGCCGACTTGCTGATGGCAAATTTGCAGCATTGGGAACCGGGAATGAAATCAATTTCTCTCCCCGACTTTGAAACCGAAAAACCAGTTATCATTTCCCTAAACCCGGAAAAAAACGCAGTTCAAAACGCTCAAGCAATCTACAAAAAACACCAAAAACTTAAAAGAGCTCGCATTGCAGTAGAACCTTTGTTAGCCGCGGTACAGGAAGAAATCGACTATTTAGAACAAGTTGAAGTCGCACTTTCGGTATTGGAAACCTACCGCAACACGCAAGATTTGCAAACCCTCGCCGAAATCCGCGAAGAACTGATCCAGCAAAAATATCTAGACGTACCAGATTACCGCAGTACCGACAAAAATGCTGCGATCGAATTTCACCGCTACCAAACCCCCAGCGGCTTTGAATTATTAATCGGGCGCAACAATCGCCAAAACGACCAACTCACTTTTCGCACCGCCAACGACTACGACTTGTGGTTCCACACCCTAGAGATTCCCGGAAGCCACGCTTTGCTGCGTGTCACACCCGGTACTGTGGCTGAAGAAACCGATTTGCAATTTGCCGCCGACATGACTGCTTACTACAGTCGCGCCCGCCACAGCGAACAAGTCCCCGTGGTTTATACAGAACCGAAATATGTATACAAGCCGAAAGGTGCTAAACCTGGTATGGTTGTATACAAGCAGGAGCGAATTGTCTGGGGTAGACCGCAGCAAGCTCCGGCATGAGTTATACAAAGTGAGTAATAGGGTCGATCGGCAATCTCAACGTGGTTTTTACCCAAAATAAACGGTTTGGTAGCGATAAATCTACGCAGGAACCGGGTTTTTCAACCAAGGCTTGATTATACAAAGTGACGGAAAGTGCGATCGTCCTAAAAATAAAAATCCGTCTGTAATGTAAAGTTTTATTACAGAAAATTAAATTTTGTTGTTATAATACCCCTTAACTACCAGCCGGGAAGTCCCTCGGTATATTTAGAGGGGATTAATCTGAGCGCGGCGCGAAGTACCCCGTTGGGAATTACGCCCGCGTGATGGAAAGAAGCGTCGGGTGTAGGTATCCAAAGCGACAATTATTCTTTTATACCCCTTGATGATCGGGAAATACTCTGATACTGTATTAGCAAGTGGGGGTGGAACTACCTCACTATAAAAAGCCTTTGAAAAAAAGGAAAAAGAAGCCTGCGGTCTAACTGTACTCAGTTGACCGTCAGGTTTGTTCACGAGAGATGATATTTCTTTTAGAACCCTTTGCAAAGAAACGTGCAACTTGGGTTTCCTCACTGTGAGAAAAACACTGTGGGAACACAACGGATTTAACTATTTGTGCAGACCAGCTTTTGCTAAAGCTGGTCGTTTCTGTTTAAACATTAAACCCAAGCCCCCACCGATTTTAGATTAGCGATTTTAGATTTTAGATTAAAACTGCCAATCTAAAATCTAAAATCTAAAATCTAAAATCGGTGTGGGCTGCTCCTAGAAAGTAAACGTCGTTCTGACAACCCCAATCACCAAATCAGAATTATTCTTATTGTGGTCAGGAGCAGTCAGCCAAATCAGACCAGGAGTGATAGAAATATTATCGCTCAACTTAAACTGATAGAAACCTTCAACGTGCAGCGAAGTATCCTTATCTTCCGGCAAAGTCCGATTAGTAGAACTCGTCACCCGCGGCTCCATACCTACCACAATCCCCGCCACATTTCCTTCTTTCAACAAATCGGGAAAAGCCAAAGTAACTGCCCAGTTCCAGATTTTTTGATCCCCCCGCTGCACAGAACCCGTAGGAGTAGCCAAGTTGGATAAAATGCGCTGGTTGGTGTAACCCGCCCAACCGCCAATTGCAAATCTCCGGTTCAACTGCCACGAAGCTTGCGCGCCGTAGGAATTGCTAGAAACTGGCAGATTGCTATCGCTGTCGAGCCCGAAGGAACCGAGACGCACTGGAAAATTAGAAGCATTGCTGCCGGTACCAGTGACGACGTTGTAGGAATTAACGTAAGTTAAACCTAAAGCCATGTTCTCGTTGGGTTTGAAAGTCAACTGAGCCAAACCGCCGTAAGAACCGTTGAACAAACCGTTACCCCGCGTCGGGTCCGCGGCGTTGCCGGCCATATATCCCAAACTCAGCTCGAGTTTTTCCCCAAACTGATGCCGCAGAGCGATACCAGAACCACCAATCAAATAGTAAATTGGGTTGCGAGTACCGAAGTTAGAAAGAGCGCCGTAGCTGCCGTCTCCATCAAAGTAAGGGTTGACAGTGTTGGTAAAATCGTCAGCAGCGCCGGCATTGGCTTCGAGAATTACAGTAGTGTTTTTGCCGAGAGGGAATTGGTAAAGCAGCGCATCTAAACCTACAGTATTGCTAGCCTCGGCAAAAGGCCCAGCATTAAACCGCAATTCCCCTTCAGCGGTTTTGGTATTATTAGTAGAAAAAGAACCCAAATTTAAAACTTGCAATCGAGTTCTCAGCAAATCTTCTCCAGAGAAACTCGTGTCGAAATTGATCCGAACCCTGCTGCCAAAAGCCGTGGATTTATCAGCGTCGCGGCCCTCGGCATCCTCTCCCCTGGCGATACCCGCCAAACCAAATATCACTTCGCCGTTGAGTTTAGTCGTAGTTGAAAACTGATTTGCTTCTAATTCAGAGGCGCGCGCTTCCAAAGCATCGACGCGGCCGCGCAAAGTTGCCAATTCCGCCGCAAATTCTTCTTGCAACCTTTGCACAGAAGCCAAATCTTCTCGCGTCACCAGATTTCTAGAACCGCCTTGAATCAGCTCGCTAACTTTATCCAAACACGCATTTAAACCTGCAGCAAACTCGTAGCGAGTCATCGCCCGGTTGCCGCGAAAAGTGCCGTCAGGATAGCCAGCTATGCACCCGTAGCGCTCTACTAGAGACTGCAAAGCTTGGAACGCCCAATCTGTGGGCCGAACGTCGGAAAGTTGCGAAACAGATGTTACTTGGCCGGCCGCATTTTCGCTGCTACTGCCTTCTGTGCTGTATTCGTTGATTTGTTCTAAAACATTTGACTGTGCTGGAGGTTGGGCACTTGGATTTGGCGATTGGGAAATCTGCTCTTGGGCGCTTAAATTAGCAGGTGCAACGGCGGGTTGGGTTTCGCTTAAGTTTGCGGGCGCGACTGCGGGGATTTGCTCCGCGACAGGTTGTTCGGCACTTAAATTGGCGGGCGCGACTGCGGGTTTGGTTTCGCTTAAATCTGCTGCAACTGCGTTTTCGGGTGCTTTTGCTTGTTCGGCAACTGGGGCACTCAAATCGTTAGCGAAAGCGTTGCGATCCGAAGGAAAGCCCTCGTAGAGGTTCGCACTTTCTTTCTCAATAGTCTCAACAGTCAAGTTGCTAGCTAGTGACGCTGGTTCGGCTGTCACCGCTGCCGTCTCAGACTTTGCCACCTCGGTTGCAGCACCTGCTAGTTGCAATTGATTCGCTTGATCTGTGGCGGCAATTTCTACAGGTTGCTCTGCTGCTAGGGCTGTCGAAGATACGACTAAACTTGCTGCCAATACCGCCGGACTAACTAAAAGTCCCTTCCACAAAAATTTGGACATTTTTTCCTTACACCACATTGAGCCGATCGCCCGTTCCGAAGATTTAGCCGATCGCAAATCACCTTTAGTATTGAGCCTAATAGTATTAATTGTCAACAATCTGGGAAATCACTGCCGGAAAGTCCTGTTTTGCTGTGGCTGATTTGACAAAAACTCCGTTTATTCCCAAAATCCTTGGTTTGACTCACCGAAGAGCACCATTCTCGCTTAACAGGCAAGATGCCTGTTCCACAAGAAAATTCACTCTTTGTGGAACAGGCCGAAAAGCCTGTTCCTAAACAAGTAATTGAGAATGGTGCAACATCTCAGTTTGAAGATACCTACCTAGAAACCTGGTTGATGCCGCGATATTGCGTAAGTTATCCCTCAGTAAGATTAATATTGACAGAACTGGCGCTAACACATCGTTCGATCGGCTACAAATACAAGTGAAAAAACTCAAATACGCCCTAGTTCACGAATGGTTGACGCCCTTAGCTACTGGCGGTTCAGAACTCGTAGTACAGGAAATCCTCAAACACGTAGACGAGGCAGATGTCTATGCCCTCATCGACTTTGAATCAAGCAATCCCGAAAGCTATCTTTTCGGGCGACAGATTGGCACAACTTTTTTGCAGCACTTTCCCAAGGCCCGCAGCGGCGTCCAAAAATATTTGCCATTTCTGCCGATCGCGATCGAACAACTAGATCTGCGAGAATACGACATCATCCTCTCATCATCCCATGCCGTCGCCAAAGGCATCCTCAGCAGTCCCCAGCAAATGCACGTCTGCTACTGCCACACGCCCATGCGCTACGCTTGGGACTTAACTTTTGACTATTTGCGTAGCAGCAAAGCCGGACGGGGCATCCAAGGTCTGCTGACGCGATATTTGTTGCATCGACTGCGGCAGTGGGACGTAATTTCCGCCAATCGCGTTGATTATTTCATCGCTAACTCTCAACACACTGCGCGCCGAATTTGGCGGTGCTACCGGCGGCGGGCCGAGGTGATTTATCCGCCGGTAAATATCGAGCGATTTTCCTTGATGCGGCAAAAACAAGACTTTTACGTCACGGTTTGTCGGTTGGTAAGTTACAAAAACGTAAGTGCGATCGTCCAAGCATTCAATCAACTAGGGCATACTCTCATTGTCATCGGCACCGGGCCAGAATTAGAAATGATTCGGCTTCTCGCCAAACCCAACGTGCAAGTGCTCGGCTGGCAGCCCGCCTCCATAGTTGAGAAGTACATGGCAGAGGCGAAAGCCTTTGTCTATGCAGCTTGCGAAGATTTTGGCATAGCTTTGGTAGAGGCTCAAGCTTGCGGAACACCGGTAATTTCCTATGCAGCCGGGGGCGCTTTGGAGACAGTGCTCGACATTCGCCAACACCCAGAGACTGGGACTGGTTTATTTTTTTCCTCCCAAACCGCAGCAGCATTAGTCGAAGCTGTCGAGGAATTTGAGCAGTTGCAAGGCAAATTTGAGCCAGAAATCAGCAGGTTGCGCGCTCAACAGTTTGCCCCCGATGTCTTTGGGCAGCGCTATCTAGCTTTTGTGGAACGCTGCTATCAGGAATTTCAATCCCGTGATTTTACCGAGTCTGGGGCTTGAGGGTGCCAGAACCCGATAGCGGGACAATCTTCCTTCTGCCTTTGTATAAGTGCCTTCAGAAGACCTCTGCATCAGTGCCTTGTGCCTTCTTCCTGGTGCGTTGAGAAGCCATCTTCCTTCTTCCTTCTGCCTTTTGAAGCCTTCTGAAGGCAGAAAATTGAGTATTGGCAACATAATTGAGAGAACAAAGCGTCTTGAGGCTTTATGATCAGGACTGTGTGTGGTGTGAAGTGAAGGAGTAAGATGACTGCCGACAGCCAACTAATCTCCGGCAAGGTAATTCGAGCGATCGCAAGACGCGGTTTTGGGTCTGTCCTGCAAGGAGATAGACGCATAAGTCGTTCTCTACAGAGCCTCGACGGAGAACTTTTCAAGCGGTTATTTGACATCCTGTTTTCCTTATCGGTTCTGATCCTGTTTGCTCCGGTTTACCTGCTTTTGGCTTTCTTAATCGCCTTAAGCTCGCCCGGTCCTATTTTTTACGTACAGGAACGAGTAGGCAAAAACCGTCAAAGGTTTTATTGCCTGAAATTCAGAACGATGGTGGAAAATGCGGATGATATATTGCTGGAAATCATGGAAAATTCTCCGCATTTGCGTCAAGAGTTTGAGGACAATTTCAAGCTGAAACAAGACCCTCGAATTACCTGGATTGGAAGATTTTTACGAATGACCAGTTTAGACGAGTTTCCCCAGTTTTGGAATGTTTTAAAAGGAGATATGAGCGTCGTCGGGCCGAGACCTTTAGTTGAAGAAGAACTGCCGAGATACGGTCGTCACATCAACAAAATTCTCACCATAAGACCTGGAATTACAGGCTTGTGGCAAGTGTCCGGTCGCAACGACATTCCCTATCCCCGTCGCGTCCAAATCGACCTCTATTACGCAAATGACAAAAACCTTTGGATGGATATGTGGATTGTTTTCAAAACAATTGGAGTTGTGATTTTTCCCAAAAATAACGGCGCATACTAATTTTTGTCCGCAGTCAGCAATCGGTAGTTAGTTTTATTTGTTACTGACCACTGATGCTGACTACTGACCGTCAGCGACAAACTCTTTGTCAAAACTTAACAGTTCCTGGATGCCGATCGAATAATTGTGAGCTTAACTAAAGGGGCAAATAGTTAAATAAACCTACCTCTTCTTCATCTAGAAAGATCAGTTCTTCTAGATAGACTACTGTAGGTTTAGGTGTTAAGCTTAACTCTATAACCTTTGGCTTAAGGGGGATAGCCTACTTATCTTGGGATAGCCCACTACCCAACAGCGTAGGAAGTAAACTTCAACTGGCTTTAGGTAACTAAAGTTAAGTTTGAGTAAGTTTTATAAAGCAGTTTGAGAATACGGCCGGCAGGGAGCAACAGCCTCTGCCAAAAAATTTATTGTGAATTAACACAGCCTGTCAAAGGAAAATCAGATGACCCAACGTAAGCGAGCGCTAATAACAGGTATTACAGGTCAAGACGGCTCGTACTTGAGCGAATTACTGTTAGAGAAAGGATATGAAGTTCACGGCATTATCCGGCGCAGTTCTAGTTTCAATACCGATCGAATTGACCACATCTATGTCGATCCTCACAGCGAGGGTGCGCGCCTGTTTCTACACTACGGCGACTTGACGGACGGCACCACTCTCCGCCGGATATTGGAAGAAGTTCAGCCGGTAGAAATTTATAACTTAGGCGCTCAATCTCACGTTCGAGTCAGTTTTGACTCGCCGGAATATACGGTTGACACAGTAGGAATGGGAGTATTGCGCCTGCTAGAAGCAATTCGGGACTATCAGCACCGCACCGGCATAGAAGTGCGGTTCTATCAAGCAGGTTCTTCGGAAATGTTTGGTTTGGTACAGGAAGTTCCGCAGAAAGAAACAACTCCTTTTTATCCCAGAAGTCCTTACGCCTGCGCCAAAGTTTACGGTCACTGGCAAACAATAAATTATCGCGAATCTTACGGACTTTTTGCCTGCAACGGCATCTTGTTCAATCACGAATCTCCCCGTCGTGGCGAAACTTTTGTAACTCGCAAAATTACTCGCGCCGTGGCCAGAATAGTCGCCGGCAAGCAGAAAAAGATTTACTTGGGCAATCTCGATTCCAAGCGGGACTGGGGCTATGCTAAAGACTACGTGCGGGCGATGTGGCTGATGCTGCAACAAGACAAGCCTGACGATTATGTCATTGCTACCAACGAGACCCATTCCATTAAGGAATTTCTCGATTTAGCTTTTACTTACGTCAATTTAGATTGGCAAAAATATGTGGAGTTTGACGAACGCTACTTGCGGCCTGCAGAAGTCGAACTGTTGATAGGCGATTCGACTAAGGCGCGCCAGCAATTAAATTGGGAACCTTCTGTAACTTTTCAGGAGTTAGTACATTTAATGGTAGATGCTGATATCAAAGCTTTAGACGAGCAAGGTCGGGGTTCGGGCAACGGATTTGATTAAGTCGCTAAACCAAGCCGTCAGTGCGAACAATTTGTAGGGGTAGGGCCCCGTGTTTACCCATTTCACGGGGCGCACAGGAGGATAGCCCCTGCACAACACTTCACAACCGATGAGAGGGTTGTTACAGCTATTAGCGTAGCGCGATCGGCATTCAAAGAACCCGCTTAATTGCTCCCAAAATTTTCGGAGGTGCGGGCTAATAAAAACATTAAAATGATAGTTGAGGGCTCGCGGCTCATAAATCTAACTTTTGGGTGTGCAATGAGCAAATTGTCCCTATCTGCCGCAGCTAAAACAGATTTGTGGGCCACCTCATCCTGTAGCTGAAAGCTTTTTTTGCTAAAGCAACAATTTTAGAATTGAAATTGTCGATCGACCTTTATTCAAAATCCCGAGGCTAAAATTATGACCAGCTTGGATTTAAGCAACAAACGCATTCTAGTCACGGGCGGCGCCGGTTTCTTGGGCCGTCAGGTAATCGACCAGCTAGTAAAAGCAGGGGCCGATGCTGATAAAATTTCTGTAAGTCGATCGCGCGACTGCGACCTCCGCGTCATGGAAAACTGCAAGCGCGCCGCCGACCAACAAGATATGATCGTTCACCTCGCCGCCCACGTCGGCGGCATCGGCTTAAACCAACTCAAACCCGCTGAATTATTTTACGACAATTTGATGATGGGCGTGCAACTAATCCACGCCGCCTACGAAGCAGGAGTCGAAAAATTTGTCTGCGTCGGCACGATTTGCGCTTATCCCAACTTCACCCCAGTTCCTTTCAAAGAAGATGACCTGTGGAACGGCTATCCAGAGGTAACTAACGCACCTTACGGAATTGCCAAAAAAGCTTTATTAGTGCAACTGCAATCCTACCGCCAGCAGTACGGATTCAACGGTATCTACTTGCTACCAGTAAATCTGTACGGCCCGGAAGATAACTTTGATCCGAAAAGTTCCCACGTCATCCCCGCATTAATTCGCAAAGTCCACGAAGCGCAAGAAAGGGGAGACAAAACACTCCCAGTTTGGGGCGACGGCAGCCCTAGCCGCGAGTTTTTGTATTCCACAGATGCCGCCCGAGGAATTGTGATGGCGGCTCAATCTTACAGTGAATCTGACCCAGTTAATTTGGGAACGAATAGCGAAGTTAAAATTCGCGAGTTAGTGGAAACGATTTGCGAATTGATGGGATTTGAGGGAGAAATTGTTTGGGAAACAGACAAACCGAACGGTCAGCCTCGCCGCTGTTTGGACACGGAAAGGGCTAAGGAAAAGTTTGGTTTTGTTGCTGAGGTGAAGTTTAAGGATGGGTTGAAAAATACGATTGATTGGTATCGACAACACGCAGTTTGAGTGTGAAAAACCCGGTTTCTTGAAGAAACCGGGTTTTTTTAGGAATAATATTATTTCCGGTCGATTACCCCTAATACGGTAGGGGCGGGTTCACGAAAAATATCTGCCAATAATTGACAATCTCAAAAACCCGCCCTTTTAATCGCTCGATCGTACATGATATAATACTAAATGCGGGTTAGAAACCTCATTTATAATAGTCGCCGGTTGCCACCTATCCTACACAAACCAGTCCGCCTTCTGGCACTAAGAGATTATACAAATTTGGGTGATAATTCACTGACAATAGTCGGCAGCAGTGCCGTGTCCCTACTGCTGTGTCCTGTATTTCATCCGAGTGAAAACTGCTATAATACAAATACCTCGACTGAAATCATCGAAAACTGAATTTTGGGAAAGCCAATGATTGCCGATCGCACCCACAATTATATCTCACCGGAAGAGTATCTGAAGTTAGAAGAACTCAGTCCGCTCAAACATGAGTATATTCAGGGCGAAATTTATGCAAGGGCTGATGCAAATGATGCTCATGTGACGGTGGCGGGCAACTTATGTACACTTTTGAGAAATCATGTTCGGGGTAGTGGCTGTCGTGTTTATATGTCCGACATGAAAGCGAGGATTGAATCTAAGAATATTTACTACTATCCTGACGTGATGGTAACGTGCGACGAACGGGACAAATCATCTCAATCTTTTAAAAGATATCCTTGTTTAATTGTCGAGGTTTTGTCTAATGGTACGGAAGGATTCGATCGGGGCGATAAGTTTGCTGACTATCAAGAATTAGAAACCCTTCAAGAGTATGTGTTAATTAGCCAAAAACGGCAGCGGGTAGAGTGTTTTCGGCGGAATGCTGAAGGGTTGTGGGTTTTGTATTCCTATACTCAAGGCAGCGAAATTCACTTGGCTAGCGTAGATTTTCGCACAGGTATTGATGCTATTTATGAGGATGTAATTTTTACTAAGGAAGATTCAGAAGCAGATGTTGATGAACTGCGATCTAGGGGATAAATAATTAAAATTATCAAAGGAACTAATAATTACCATGTTATCCCCCGCACCAAACCTCGTCGAACAAATCAATGATTGGGAATTTATCGAGTTGTGGGTAGATCCGATTGTTTTCCCGCCTCGAATTCTGATGTTAGTGGGTGGCAAAAATGGTAAGTGTTGTATTTACGAGCCATCGGCGAATTATAAACCCCTGTTTTTAAGTTCAAGTTACGATGAGGCTCACTCGTGGCTAGTGGAAGATGAATATGAGCGAGTTGACGGTAGGCTTTTAGCCTCGGAAATAGTTTGAGACTGTGATATTATGAGGGCGATCGCACCTCAGTTAAGGAAGGGCGATCGCTCTAAAAAATGATGTAAACTGAAGGGCGTTAACAAAGCACCCTAAAAATCCAACTCACTCATCAGATAAATCCGCATTTGTTTGCTAAGGGAGACCATTACAAGGTAAAGCAGGAGTTGAGCCGCCGTTACTGCTAAGTGCGCTAAAATCGGCTTGAACCTTTGCTAATCCACACAAAGCGCGTGGACATTGATTGGCTAATGCTTGGGTACTATCGGAACCCGTGCATTTGGCATTTCGCACTCTCATAACTGATGTGCCCTGATTTGGACAAGGTGCCCAAAGTCCTGGGTTATAGTAGAAACAAAAAGTCTGCCCGGTATCGGGATTTCTGTATGTTTGTGCATCCCAAGGGCTACCCTGTGGTTGTCCATAACCCTGCGCTAAAATTGTTAAGTTGTTATTATCTGTAAAGTTTTGATGAGTGACTGTAGTGGTTTGCACTAGCTTAGCATTAGCCATTTGAGTGCTTTTAAGGATAGCCCCACTGAGAGTAAAAAGACCTGCGATCGCTAAAATTCCTAGTTTTTTGTTCATTGCTTTAGTAACCAAATGATGTGTGCAGAAATAATTTAAGCTTGTAATAACATAAGGGCGATCGCGCTTCAAAAAAGGAAAGAGCGATTACCCGCAGCGACGCTAAGCAGGAAGTTCGCTGACTTTTGAAATGTAGTGGCACCCTGATTTGTTAATTGTTTATAGTGCTTGTACGAGGAGATTGTTGTTCATCCTGTGTGTTTTCTATTCGTTTTATGATCCTTCCGGCTGACTCGCACTTATCTTTTACTGCTCCTAGAGCAAATATAGCCTTACTTTGGTCATCTTGATATGAGAGTGCCTCCACTACACCTTGTAGGCAGCCACTTACCGTCTGAGTCTCTGCTTTAGCTCGCTGAAGTTCCCCTTGTTTTTGAGCAATTTGACTTTCGTGATCGCCAGAAGTGTCGCGAAGTTCTTTAATCTCTTGATCTTTATTATCGATCTCTTTATCTTTTTCCTCGCTCTGCTTTTTGAGTTCGTCTCGCTCCTTTTGGGCTTGTTGTAGCTGAGTTTGAGTGCTAACTAGCTGATTATTCACATTCGAGTATGCAACAAAGCCACCGATTCCCATGATGGCAACAATACCGAGGCCAAGACTAACGATACCAATCGTATTATTACTGCTACTCATCATCCTCCCTCCTACAGGAAGTTTTTTTCTTTGTTATAGCTATACAATTGACTGTTAAGACTACAGTTGTGCTTGTAAATATAGAATATATTAGTGTCAATATTCAAGTTATGTCGAGTCATAAAAAGTCAGGAAATGTAATGAGTTTTACAAAGCCTTATTTCATTAAATGTCAGATTTAATCATTTCTGCTATAAAATGTCAGAAAAAGTATGATACAATAACTAAAATTCCCACAAGCCGACCAATGGACGTTCAAGAAGTCTTGAGATTTGCCGACGAAATGGTTTTCGCCAAAACAGGAGAACACTTGGACGATCTGCAAAAAGCTATCCTGCTGGGTGTATGGGAAGGTCAAAAATACTCTCATATCGCAGAAACATCATATTGTAGCGAAGGTCACGTCAGAAATATCGCCTCAAAATTATGGAAGCGTTTATCAAATGTATTAGATGAAGAAGTAACTCAATCGAATTTACGCTCAACACTTGAAAGGCGACAAGTATTTATTGTTTCACAAAATTTTGGTAAGGATTTTGTATTTTGTAACGTCAATGTCAGTACAGATAGCCAATCTCCCGAAGTTCCAAAAGATCGATCGCCCTCAACCTCCACCTCAGACACCTCCCAACCCCCAACCAGACTAGACTTAGCAGACGCACCTCATATTTCATTATTGTGCGATCGCACATCCGAACTCGCCACCCTCGAAACATCCATCGTCCAAGAAAAGTGCAACCTCGCAGCCATATCAGGACTCAGCGGTATCGGCAAAACCGCACTTTCCCTCCATCTCATCCAAAAAATTCAGCATAACTTTGAATACGTCATCTGGCGAAGTCTCCGCCACTCCCCACCCTTAGAAACAACCCTAAAAAATCTCATTCAATTTATCGGCAATCAATACCCCCCCAACCCCCCCTTGCCAAGGGGGGGCGAAGAGAGGTCTTTACCTACCAGCATCCCCGATCGACTTTCCCTGTTAATGGAATATCTGCGGAAAAACCGCTGTCTCATCATCCTCGACGACGTGCAAACCATTCTCTGCAGCGGACAATTAGCAGGAAATTACCGCCCCGAATGCGAAAATTACAGCATCCTCTTCAGACAAATCGGAGAAACAACCCACAACAGTTGTTTAATCCTCAACAGTTGGGAACCACCCAGAGAAATTACCGCATTAAAAGGAGAAAAATCACCAGTTCGCAGCTTACAACTCAAAGGCATAGGTGCAGCAGCAGCGGAAATTTTCCGACAAAAAAGTTTACTCAATCCCGAAACATGGGAAAACCTAATTAACGCCTACCGAGGCAATCCATTGTGGTTGAAAATAGTCGCCACCACCATTCAAGAAATATTCCGAGGTAGGGTTGCAGAATTTTTGAAATATGATATGCTATTCTTAGGCGATGAATTGGCAGCAACATTGCACCCGCAGATAAATCGTTTGTCAGAATTAGAGAAAAAACTAATCTGCCGCCTCAGCCGCGAAGCAAATTCAGTTTCAATAGAGCAATTGCTACAAAATGCCGATTTATCGCCCTCGGAGTTATTCAACGGGCTGCAATCTTTGGGGAGGCGATCGTTAGTTGAAATAGAAGAACAGGAGAATGAAACGCTATTCAGCGTTTGTCCTGTGGTGAGACAATATGTGCTCTCAAATCCAGTTGGTTGATACTTTCCCACAGTCCGGCAGTCCGGCAGGGGTTTAAACCCCTGCCTCAAAGCTAAAGTCGGTTAAAACCGACTAGAGAATGTGATGAAAATGCAATTAATTGTAGTCCTCTTTGAGAGGACTTTCGCTATGAGACAGGGGTTTTCAACCCCTGTCGGACTCCAAGTCAAACGAGAAATTCGATCGCAAATATGAATACTGCTGAACCTTCATTAACTAAAACCGAATGTTGATACTTTTCGACAGTCCGACAGTCCGGCAGGGGTTGAAACCCCTGCCTCAAAGCTAAAGTCGGTTAAAACCGACTAGAGAATGTAATGAAAACGCAATTAATTGTAGTCCTCTTTTAGAGGACTTTCGCTGTGAGACAGGGGTTTTCAACCCCTGTCGGACTCCAAGTCAAACGAGAAATTCGATCGCCAATATGAATACTCCTGAACCTTCATTAACTAAAACCGAATGTTGATACTTTCCGACAGTCCGGCAGTCCGGCAGGGGTTTAAACCCCTGCCTCAAAGCTAAAGTCGGTTAAAAATGATATGTTGCACCATTCTCAATTACTTGTTTAGGAACAGGCAAGATGCCTGTTCCACAAGAAAATTAACTCTTTGTGGAACGGGCATCTTGCCCGTTCTTAACAATGGTGCAAGATGTGAGTTAAAACCGACTACAGAGTGTAATGAAAATGCAATTAATTGTAGTCCTCTTTTAGAGGACTTTCGCTGTGAGACAGGGGTTTTCAACCCCTGTCGGAGTCGAAGTCAAACGAGAGATTCGATCGCAAATATGAATACTCCTCAACCTTCATTAACTAAAACCGAATGTTGATACTTTCCCACAGTCCGGCAGTCCGGCAGGGGTTTAAACCCCTGCCTCAAAGCTAAAGTCGGTTAAAAATGATATGTTGCACCATTCTCAATTACTTGTTTAGGAACAGGCAAGATGCCTGTTCCACAAGAAAATTAACTCTTTGTGGAACGGGCATCTTGCCCGTTCTTAACAATGGTGCAAGATGTGAGTTAAAACCGACTACAGAGTGTAATGAAAATGCAATTAATTGTAGTCCTCTTTTAGAGGACTTTCGCTGTGAGACAGGGGTCTTCAACCCCTGTCGGACTGGAAGTCAAACGAGAGATTCGATCGCAAATATGAATACTGCTGAACCTTCATTAACTAAAACCGAATTAAGAAAATCGCTCCTCAACACTCGCAAATCCTTATCAGCACAAGAATGGAGACAAAAGAGCACGAGCATCTGCAATCATCTGCAAAACTCGCCCCTATTCACCCAAGCAAAAACAATCCTCGCCTACTTCAGTTGCCGCCAAGAACCAGATTTAAGTCCCCTATTTACATCTTCTGTGGAGGAGGCATCTTCCCTGCTCAATTCTGGAGACAGGCAAGATGCCTGTCCCACAAATGCCATTCCCACCCCTAAAAAATGGGGATTTCCCCGCTGTGTCGGCAAAGAGCTATCCTGGCACATCTGGCAGCCCGGAGATGCTTTACATACTGGAGCTTATGGCATACTCGAACCCCTGCCGGATGCTCCTAAAATAGACTACTCAGAAGTAGATTTAATGCTCGTACCCGCAGTAGGCTGCGATGTTCGCGGCTATCGCTTGGGCTACGGCGGTGGCTATTACGATCGAATGCTCAGTTTAGCTGAGTGGGAATCAAAAGTTACGATCGGCATTATCTTTGAATTTGCCTTGCTCGCCCAGCTACCAGTTGACCCCTGGGATCTACCGCTGCACGGCATTTGTACAGAAAGCGCTTGCAAAATTGCACAGCGAAAATCTTAAACGGGCATAAACAAATTAATTTTCCGCAATTATGCCTATATCCTCTTAATCTAGAATCTAGAATCTAAAATCTAAAATCTAAAATCTAAAATAGTATGGCCCAGCGCTACGTTCGAGTCAAAACAACACAAGGACACATCCATTACGGTTTACTGCAACTAAGCCACAGCGTTCAAGTATTTGATGCACCGCCCTGGTTAAAAGGACAACCAACCGATTTGGAACTTTCACCAGATACTTACCAAATTCTCGCCCCGTGCTCTCCCTCAAAAATTGTAGCCGTAGGCAAAAATTATGTAGATCACGCCGCCGAGATGGGAACCCCAGTACCGGAAGAACCCCTGCTGTTTTTCAAGCCTCCGAGTGCCGTCATCCCTGCTGGTGCAGCGATTCGCTATCCGCAGCAGTCGGAAAGGGTAGACTACGAAGGAGAATTGGCCCTGATAATTGGCGAACATTGTACCAACTGCACTCCCGAACAAGCACACAGCAAAATTTGGGGCTATACGATCGCCAATGACGTAACAGCTAGAGATTTGCAAAAGCGGGACAACCAGTGGGCGAGGGCCAAAGGGTTCGATACTTTTTGTCCCTTGGGGCCTTGGATTGTCCGCGAATTGAGTCCCGCTGCACAGTTGCAGACTTTTGTCAATGAGAGCGAGCAACCCGTACAGTCATCCCAGATCGATCGCATGGTATTTTCCCCAGACTTTCTCGTCTCCTACATCAGTCAAGTAATGACCCTAATTCCAGGCGATGTGATACTGACTGGAACGCCGCAAGGAGTAGGGCCGCTACAAATAGGCGATCGAGTCCGCATCGAAATTGAAGGCATCGGCAGTCTTGAAAATACAGTAGTTATTGGTTATTAGTCATCACTCATCAGTCATTAGTTATTAATTAGGTAAGTGCAAAAACAACAATGTCTTTTAGGAGCTTGTAGGGCCGTGTTTAGCGATGATTTGCGCCCTGGAAAGAGTTAACCATTTCACGCACGCGCCCTCTCCCGACTAATGACCAATGACCAATGACCAATGACCAATGACTGATTTATCGTACCTGCATATAAACAGCATCCGAAAGCGGAGGAATCTCTGCATAGCGTCCCAAAAGTGACTGCACGACGGCATAGGCAAATGCAGCAAAAGCGCCCAAAAACACCATGTTATACAGAGTTTCCGCAATAAAGGCGACTTGGAGGCCGTTAGAAAAAATCGGCAAAACCAGACCGCACAGCATCAAAACAATGTCTAAAAGAATCGCCTGCATCGCATTAAAACGAATGAAGTGACTGATGTTTTCGTTTCTAACTACTCCTAAATACAGAGCAAAGAAGATAATCAAGCTAGCAAAGGGCAAACTATAAATTTGCATCAAAGGAGCTAGCGGTATCAACAACAGTTGCAGGACAGGAAACTGTGTAAACAGAAACCTGCCAAAGGCAAGCCCGTCAACCAACGGGAGCAAATAAGGCAAAGAAGCAAAAATCCGGTCTGGAACAGTTGTAGATCCGCGCCAAGTCATAATGAACTCTCCTGAGTCTATCGATTAACTATGAATTCCATTAAACTCAGGATAACGCAGCAGCAGGGTTTGTGTTTCGACTCTGCCGGAATTTGCTTTTCACTCAGCGGGGAGTAGCCTCAACTACCAGATGCAGGCTTTTTTATTTAATATTAGCGATCGTGAAGCCCATTTGACACTCGTACCGATCGGGCAAATTTTCCGTAGGTTTAGCAACTGGATGTCCGCAGCGAAGCTCTCCACCGCTCCAGCGCGGTTGGCCCGTGCGATCGGCCAGCAAACAACTTTGGCAAACACACTGAGGGGCAAGCATCTGATTTTCCATTAAAATGACTAACATTTGATACCTCCGGCAGGTTTCACACCAGTAATTTCATTGTATGTCAGGAGTTGGGGACAAACGGCTTAACCTGAACACAACGTAATATTTATATCAATGGGGCGAAATCCGTAGTACGGTATAAGATCCCCAATTCCCAATCCCAAAACAGTTAAGAGGTTGATTATTGTGACGGACTGTAACTTAGAATTCCTTTCCAAAACCGATCCGCTCATTGCCGATTTAATCGGGCAAGAGCTGCAGCGCCAACGAGACCACCTAGAACTCATCGCCAGCGAAAACTTTACCTCCGCAGCGGTAATGGCAGCTCAAGGCTCAGTGCTGACCAATAAATACGCCGAAGGCCTGCCAGCGAAACGGTACTACGGCGGCTGCGAATTTATTGACGGCATCGAGCAAATTGCGATCGATCGCGCCAAACAGCTATTTGGAGCCGCTCACGCCAACGTCCAGCCCCACTCCGGCGCTCAAGCCAACTTTGCAGTATTTTTGAGCTTGCTGGAACCCGGAGACGGAATAATGGGCATGGATTTGTCCCACGGCGGACACTTGACCCACGGTTCGCCCGTCAACGTATCCGGCAAGTGGTTCAAAGCTTTTCACTACGGCGTCAGCCAAGAAACAGAACAGCTCGACTATGACGAAATTTTGGCACTGGCCAAAGAAAACCGACCGAAATTGCTAATTTGTGGCTATTCAGCATATTCGCGAATTATCGACTTTGAGAAGTTTAGAGCGATCGCCGACGAAATCGGAGCCTACCTGCTCGCCGACATCGCCCACATCGCCGGGTTAGTCGCCACAGGGCACCACCCCAACCCCCTCCCCCACTGTCACGCAGTCACCACCACCACTCACAAAACCCTGCGCGGCCCCCGTGGTGGCTTGATTATGACCAATGACCCGGAATTAGGTAAAAAGTTTGACAAAGCAGTTTTCCCCGGCACTCAAGGTGGGCCCTTAGAACACGTCATTGCGGGCAAAGCAGTAGCTTTCGGCGAAGCATTAAAGCCTGAATTTAAAACTTATTCCGGTCAAGTAATTGAAAATGCGCGCGCTTTAGCGGCACAGTTGCAGCAGCGGGGTTTAAAACTCGTTTCCGGTGGCACGGACAATCACTTAATGCTAGTTGATTTGCGATCGGTAAACATGACAGGCAAACAAGCGGACCAATTAGTCAGCGGTGTGAATATTACTGCTAATAAAAATACCGTGCCTTTCGATCCGGCATCTCCCTTTGTCACCAGCGGTTTGAGACTCGGTTCGCCGGCGATGACCACCAGGGGAATGGGAACAGCAGAATTTACCGAGATTGGCAATATTATCGCCGATCGCCTGCTAAATCCAGATGATGAAAGCGTCGCAGCAGACTGCCTGCGTCGAGTAGCAGCACTGTGCGATCGCTTCCCGTTATATCCCCACTTGTACTCGAAAGTGCCGGCATTAGCTTAATTTTCCTGATCGGCAATGGGAAATTGGTAGTTGGAAGTGTACGGGTAAAAGGGTAAAAGAGCAGGAAAAGATTGAGAGTTGCCGGTAGCGATATTGACAAGCGGTTTTCACCAAAAATATCGATCGCCAATACGGTTTTTAGTAAAGATATTTGTCGGGCGGGGCTGGTTTGACTAACGGTATTTGTCGGTTGCGAAAGATACCGCTCAACTGGGCCCGCTCGCCAAATATCGACTTTTTTGCTCGCGAAAGAGTCGATATTTCAAATCGTTAATTCGAGAGTTATGAATGAACAACCTGACAATTCGCCCCAGGGCAACTGCCATTGCGGCAAATCTCCGACTCCCAAACCCCCAGTCGCTCTTCAAGATGTTTCCTTGTTATAAGCCATCTGAAATGTAGTAGACTCTGCCTGACAGCCTAATTGCCCCGCACTATTTAAAATTGATTTCAGATGCCGTACCAGTATCTGTACCACATACTCGCTTTTCTGGTTTCTGCGATCGTCGTCCTCTGGAGTACGCCAATAGTCAAAAAAATTGGTCTCAAAAGCGGGCGAGTCGATCGGCCAGGCGAGCGAAAAGTCCACAAGCGCCCTATGGTGCGCTTGGGAGGAGTTTCCATCTTTCTCGGCACTATCACTGCCCTCTTATTTGTCTGGCTCTCAGGAGGCTTCATCGATGCTAACGGACAAGTTCTCAATCCCAAAGACGAATACGAAATTTGGGGAGTCACCCTCGGCGGCATCGGATTTTTCCTCATCGGTTTAGCAGACGACTTATTTTCGCTCTCGGCCTTAAAACGCTTGCTCATGCAAATTGGCGTATCCAGCATCGTTTGGTACGCGGGCGTACAGATTGAGTTTCTGACAGTTCCCTCCTTGGGACTGACTAATATTGGCTGGCTGAGCTTGCCAATTACCGTAATTTGGCTCGTCGGCATGGCGAATGCCATCAACTGGATTGATGGTTTAGACGGTTTAGCGGCGGGAGTTTCAGGGATTGCAGCAGTTGTGATGCTGATTGTCAGTCTGGCGATGCACCAACCAGCGGCGGCCCTGATTGCAGCGGCTTTGGCTGGCGGGACATTGGGATTTCTGCGCTACAACTTCAATCCGGCTCAAATCTTTATGGGAGATGGCGGGGCTTATTTTATCGGGTTTACTCTCGCTGGAGTGGGAGTAATTGGGTTAGTTAAAACTACGGCTGTTACTTCTGTGTTGCTGCCATATTTAATTTTAGCTGTACCGATTTTAGATATGTCGGCGGTGATTCTCGATCGACTTCGCAACGGCAAGTCACCGTTTATTGCTGACAAGCGCCACCTCCACCACCGACTTCTAGAAGCCGGACTATCCCATCGATTTGCGGTTTTATTTATTTACTCACTGACACTGTGGGTGGGAAGTTTAGCCCTAGCTTTTTCGCTTCCCAGCGGCGTAATTTACGCTATGGGTGCAACAAGTTTGCTGGGATATGCTAGCTGGAAAGTTTGGAGACACGCTAGGTGAAGGAAGAAGGAAGTTCGGCAACGGATTGTGTAACGGATGTAACGGATGTAACGGATGTCAGTCCGATGTCCGTCGGAAGAAGGAAGAAGGAAGAAAAATAATTTCTAATGCCCAATTCCCCAATGCCCAATGCCCAATGCCCAATGCCCAATGCCCAATGCCCAATGCCCAATGCCCAATGCCCTATGCCCAATTCCCCAATCCAAAATCCAAAATCTAAAATCTAAAATCGAATAATGGTTGCTGAAATTATTTGTGTTGGCACTGAATTGCTGTTAGGCGATATTCTTAATAGCAATGCCCAGTTTTTAGCCAAAGAATTAGCGAGTCTGGGAATCCCTCACTACTATCAAACAGTGGTGGGGGATAATCCAGAACGTATCAAACAAGTGTTAGAAATCGCCGTCAGTCGATCGCAGCTTTTGCTGTTCACCGGAGGCCTGGGCCCCACACCAGACGACCTCACAGTCGAAACGATAGCCGATTTTTTTGGGGTTCCCCTCATCGAAAAGCCGGAAATTATTGCAGATATCGAATACAAATATGCCCAGCGGGGACGCACCATGAGTCCCAGCAACCGCAAACAAGCTTTAATTCCAGAAACTGCGGACATTCTGCCAAACCGCAGCGGTTCTGCACCGGGCATTATTTGGCAGCCGGTTTCTAACGTGACAGTAATGACATTTCCCGGCGTACCGGCGGAAATGCACTTAATGTGGCAAGAAACCGCCGTTCCTTTCCTGAAAAATGGCGGCTGGTGCAGCGAAACTATTTACAGCCGCACATTGAAATTTTGGGGGATTGCTGAGTCGGCATTGGCGGAAAAAGTAGATAGTTTTCTGAATTTAACAAATCCTACTGTTGCTCCCTACGCCAATCACGGCGAAGTCAAACTGCGGATTTCGGCCCGCGCGGAGTCCTCCGTGGCGGCGAAAAACTTGATTGAGCCGATCGAACAACAATTGCGGCAAATTGCCGGCTTAGACTGTTACGGTGCTGATAGCGATACCCTCGCTTCGACTGTCGGCCAATTGTTGCTGGATGCGGGGCAAACTCTTAGCGTGGCTGAATCCTGCACGGGAGGTGGATTGGGGGCGATGCTGACTGGTGTTCCCGGCAGTTCTTGCTACTTTTTAGGCGGGATTATTTCTTACGACAATCGGGTTAAGGAAGGATTATTAGGTGTTAATCCGCAAGATTTAGCCGAATTTGGGGCAGTCAGCCACCAAGTGGCAAAACAAATGGCTGCGGGAGTTCGCGCCAGCCTCAATACCGATTGGGGGTTGAGCATTACAGGCGTCGCCGGGCCCGGAGGCGGCACAGATGCTAAACCTGTCGGACTGGTTTATGTCGGTTTAGCGGGCCCCGACTGCGACGCAGAAAGTTTTGAATACCGTTTTGGCGATGCCAGAGGCCGCGATTGGATTCGGAATCTGAGTAGCTGTACGGCGATCGATCGACTCCGGCGTAAATTATTGTTGGCAAAAGCGTAGAAAAAATCCTACGATTGGTCAATTGTCAATAGTCAACCGTAAGCTTAAGCTTTATTTAACACTGTCTACTCCGAGATAATTCGGCAATTTTCCTTTTGCCTCTTGATTATCTGTAAAGATTCGTTATGATAATAAGATAGGACTGATTGGCCAAGATACTGACTCTCTCCATTGCTCAAAATAACCAGCAAGCGAGAAAGCAAGTTTGACCTTTGGTTTCAAGGTCGTGCTTGCTTGTTTTCAGATATTTAGCCGTCGGTTTAGCAATCTAGACTATAAAAAAAGGAGCTATCCGTTCAATGGAAGACATTGAAAAGGTGCTGGAACAAATTAAAGAATGGGTTCGCAAGCTGATAGAAGGACTGCTGAGTCCAGAACCTGAACCGGAACTCGAACCGATTCGTATTCCTGTCAACCAACCGAGGAATCGCAGGTAGTCGGGACTGCATTAGAAGTTTGAGGTTTAAGGTTTGACGTTTGAGGTGGCAGACTGATTCTAAATCCCCTGTCAAAACTCTCATAATTTTTGTTGCGCTGGAAATTTTAAAATTGTTAAATATCCTGGTACTTCACGGCCCTAATCTGAATCTATTGGGTCAGCGAGAACCTGGAGTTTATGGTTCTGCGACTTTAAATGATATCAACAAGTTGCTAGAACGAGAAGCGCAAGCCCTCCAGGTGCAAGTCTCAATTCAGCAGTCGAATCATGAAGGGGTGTTGGTGGATGCAATTCACTCGATGTTAGGGCAGCACCAAGGCTTATTGATTAATGCTGGAGCTTATACTCATACGAGTGTGGCAATTAGAGACGCGATCGCCGCGGTGAATATCCCTGCGGTAGAAGTTCATCTGAGCAATATTTACCGGCGGGAAGCTTTTCGGCATCACTCGTTTATAGCAGCGGTGGCGATCGGGCAAATCAGCGGTTTTGGCCCAGAAAGTTATCGGCTGGGGCTGCAAGCTCTAGTTAGTTACCTGATTAAAAATTAAAAATTTACCGATTGTAGCGATCGGATGAGGGCAGGTTTTAGATGGAAAACCAGCCCTTATATGTTTGGGTTGAATTCAAATTAATCACAAGAATTAGGCAAAGAAGGAAACCAGGAAGAATTCTAAATTACCAATTACCAATTATATCAAATCCGTTAGCATCGGAATAGTAAATCCGAGTTCACGGCGTTGACAGTTCACGGCGTTGACAGTTCACGGCGTTGACAGTTCACGGCGTCAACAGTCAACCGTCAACATCATTCCGGTGTAACCGGAAATGATATTACTAACAAATTGAGTTAAATTCAAATGCGGCATTCCCTGTTGAGCAAGTTTCAAGGAACCATCCTGGGGGCAGTTTTAGGAGACTCTCTAGGTTTGCAATACCAGAGGCAACTCGTGGGTATTCCCCCCCAAACAGAAGACTTGCAGCCGATTTTACAACTGACGAAACACCAACAATTGACCCTAAGAGGGGCAACATTGGCGTTGAATTCTGTCAACAGTAAAATCCCAAGTGGCAAAGACTCATCCGAATCCGGGAGACTTGCGGTAGCGTGCGCTCAAAGTTTAATTCGGTGTAGGGGTTTAGATTTAAAAGATTGGCGCGATACTTGGGAAGCATTTGCCAAGTCGGAAATCTACCATCCCCGCAACAGTGAGTTTCAAACCTTACTTAATCCTGGTGAAGCTGCCCTTGCTGCGCTGCCATCCGCGATGTTTTTTCACGAAAATAAAGCCAAGCTGCGAGAAAAAATCATGCTGGCGATAGAGGTTTGGCACAACGAAAACCAGCCAGAATGGGAAACAGCAATTTTAGCAGTAGCATATACGATCGCCCGATCTCTCAAAGAAAGACTTGACCCCGCGACAGCGATCGAGCAAACACTTGCCTACCTGAAAACCGATAATGCCATAACAGAGCTGCTGCTGCAAGTGCAAATACTACTAGAAAAGGGAGCCGATTTAGAAACAGCCGCCACTCATCTGTGCAAAAGCGCCACAGCTTTGCGAGAAAGACAGGGCGAAGGTGAAAAAAAATTACAAACCCAGTCAATTGTCAACCCAGGAAATTTCATTCCCATTGCCTTAGCTTTCTACTGCTTTTTGAACACCCCAGAAGACTTGCGCTTGTCAGTGGTGCGGGCTGCCCGCTGTGGTATAGCCGGACAAATAACCTGCGCTTTGACAGGAGCTTTGTCTGGAGCCTATAACGGCGTTGCTGGGATTCCTGTAGAATGGCGACAGGTATCTTCGGCTGAGGTTAATTCGCAGCAGCTAGCCGAGGGCCGAGAACCCTCGCTCTGGGGAACGGGCAGCGAGGCAAAAATTGTAGAGTTAGCAAATAACCTGTTTGCTGTTTGGGCAGGAGTTTACAGCCCAGATGCCGCACTGGATTCCGCAGCGCTAGCCCGATCGGTGGCTGCACCTTATGTCATTAGACCTCGTAAAATATAAAGGTTGGAGCTTTTACTGGTAAGGGGAAACCAGAAATTAGCAATTAGCAATTAACAAGTCAAAAGCGAAAGTGGAAGGAGAGCGCCAATTAAAGATTAAAAAGTGAAAAATTAAATCGCACGCGCCTGCCCCAACAAGCCAGATTTAAACGAGAAGATGGGGTTGGGAAACGAAGAATATACGCAGAAACGGGTTTTTAGCCCTCGCGCGCCAGTTCTGTTCAAGATAGACAAGGGAAGGAAAGAAGGTGATTGCGTGGTTGGCCACCGTCAGGAAAGCCAACTGCTGGCGATAGTCAGGCAAAGTAGCCTGGAGGTTTGAATATTCAGTCAGGGTAGTTCGGATAAAATCAATCAAGATGCACAGTCAGAAATTCTGACAAAGCTGCTGGATAACAGTGATATATCTTCGACACAAATGAATACGATCTCCTCATTGATGCGGCAGATTGAGCAGCTAGGGGCTGCGCGCTCACTGCGCCAACACATTGCTAAAGTGCAAAATGGCGACAGCAAAGCAGATACCGAGCGCGCTGGCGGGCCTCTCCCGAGCCGTTTGTCGCGCCCGAAATGGCTTCTTCCCGAGACTTTTACTACTAGATTTACAAGTAAAACCTCCAAATCCAGCCTCAAAAATCAAGCTCGTTCCCCTATGTTGGCGCTGGTTGCGGTAGTTTCTCTAAGCAGCACTCTGGGCCACCGCTTCTACAACCAGCCGAAACTCGATGTGGGGACGAAAGCTCCTCAGACGATTAAGGCCCCTGATACTGCTAGCGTCCCGGATTACAAAACTACTGAAGAACAGCGGAAAGCAGCGCGGATCGGGGCTGTAGCCATATTAATGCTAGATCCTGCGGTCGATCGACAAATTTATCAAGAATTGCAACAATTTTTGCAGCAGGGAAGCGAGCTGCGGGAGTCGGTAGGCCCGTTTCCGTTTGCCAAGTCCTCGGCGCTCTCACTTGCTGCTCAGGTTTACTTGCGGAGCTGTCCCGAGTGGGAGTGGCGCTCGATTTTGGCGCAAGCGGGGGACAAAAGTGCAACTTCCGAGCGATTGAGTTTGGGTTCCCCCGCAGTTGCAGGGCAGACGGAGAACAAGTCTCGGCAGGATGCTATAGCTCAACTGCAAGCTTACAGCCGATCGCTCCCGGCTGCCGACTTTCAAAGCCTGACAGACAGTATTTCCTCTGCTCGCCTGCGCTATCTCAATGCTGTGGAGGCGCTGGAAAAACCGTCGGTTTTGGGACTCCCACAGATTTACGATACTTCGCTGTTTGATTTGTCGGATGCAGCTTGGCAGAAAACCCAAACCGGTATGAGTCGGGCGGCAAAAAGGATGGTGGCTCAAGGTATCCCCCAGGGCTTGCCAAAAGAGATTTTGAAAGAAGCTGTGAAGCTGCAAGTGGCTGATGAAGTGCCGTTAGAGTCCCAAGCTTGGGCGGTGGAGGGTTTAACAGCGATTTTGCAGCCAAATCTGGTGAGAGATCCCGAGGAAACCAAACAGCTAGCTGAATTAGCGGCCCAAAAGGTGAAACCGGTGATGATCGCAGTAGATCGGGGCGAAATAATTGTTGCACAAGGAAAAGAAATCTCGCAGCAAGATTTCGTGTTGCTCGACTATTTTGGTTTGAGCCGGCGGGGGGTGAATTGGCTGGGGCTGGCGGGTTTTGTTTGTTTAGTCGCGGGGGCAATTGCGATCGTACTGCTGGTGGAAAGGCACTACCGCTTGCGCCGCAGAGATCATTTGCTATTGCTGCTGCTGACTTTGAGCGCGCCGGTGCTGGTGAGTTTGGGCCTGCCTTGGACGAGTTTGCCCGCGATCGGGATTTTAGCGGGCGGCTTCTACGGTTCGGCAGTTGGAGTGACTGTGGTGGGGCTGCTGTCGGCGCTGCTGCCCATTGGCTTAAATGTGGACTTGATTCATTTGGTGGCTAGCGGGGCGGGGGGATTGCTGGGCGCTTTTATGGCCGGGCGGCTGCGATCGCGCGAGGAATTGGCTCTTTTGGGCGTGGCTGTCGGTTTGACTCAGGGCACCGTTTATCTGGTGGGGACTTTGATTGCCAGCGCGGCTGCCGGTGCTATTTGGTACGTCGTACTCGGTACGGTGGGCGCGCAAAGTTTGGCCGGTTTGGCTTGGAGCGTTGTGGCGATCGGCATCAGCCCTTATTTGGAACACCTTTTTGACTTGATTACGCCTACCAGGCTGGCGGAACTTGCCAATCCCAACCGCCCGCTGTTGAAGAAATTGGCTGCCGAGGCTCCGGGGACTTTTCAGCACACGCTGTTTGTAGCGAGTTTGGCGGAGGCTGCGGCCCGGGAACTCGGCTGCAATGTTGAGCTGGTCAGGACTGGGACATTATACCACGATATTGGAAAAATGCACGACCCGCTCGGATTTTGTGAAAATCAAATGGGCGGGACCAACAAACACGATGAAATTAATGACCCTTGGGCGAGCGCGGACATTATTAAAAAGCACGTTACCGAGGGGTTGGTGATGGCGCGGAAGCATCGATTGCCGAAGGCAATTCAGGCGTTTATTCCCGAACACCAAGGTACAATGTTGATTGCTTATTTCTACCACCAAGCGCAGCAAATTGCTGCCAAAGAAATAGAAGATTTAAAGATTGCTTTGCCAGATGCGGATAATTCAAAGTTAACAATCGCAAGTCGCCAAGTGAGGGAGGAGGATTTTCGCTACGATGGGCCGATTCCGCAGTCGCGGGAAACGGGGATTCTGATGCTGGCGGATTCTTGCGAGGCTGCTTTGCGATCGCTCAAGGATGCTACTCATGAAGAGGCTTTGAATATGGTTAATCGGATTTTGAGGGCTCGCTGGCAGGATAATCAGTTGATTGATTCGGATTTAACGCGGGAGGATATGTCTCTAATTGCGGAGATTTTTGTGCGAGTTTGGGAACAGTTCAATCACAAGCGGATTGCTTATCCTAGCGCAGTTTTTACTCCCAGGTAGGAGGAAATTTTGAGTTAGGAAAAATCAGTTCGCATTTCAGTTTTGAATGAGATTTCATGGCGATTGGGGCCGCAAAGCGCCATGCACTTCAGGATTGTCGCTGACAATTACCATAGTTTGTTTGATTCCTCAAAATTCCGAAGAGTCGATATCTCTTTCGCCAGCTAGGTGCGATCGCAATTTTTGCCAGTCTTGGGCATCGATCGCATTTGCAAAAGCGATGATAGTATCTACAGCCCCAGCGCGGTCTACAATCCAGCGGATTTCTGGCCGTTCCTACATCACAAATAAATTTTGTGAGTTGTGAATTCAAAAGATTTTAATTTTTAACCGCAGATGAACGCGGATAAACGCCAATTTTTTATCTTGATTCTATCCTTTGACTCCCGCAGCAGTTTCTGTTGGCACAATGTATTTTTGCAAGAGCAAAAATAGTCCTAAAACTGGAACAATAGAAATAATAGAACCCGCCGCAACTAAACGCCAATCTAAAGAAAATGTCCCGGCTAAATTGGCTACCCCTAAAGGTAAAGTGTAATATTCCGGCCTGTCTAAAACTAGCAGCGGCCACAGAAAGTCGCTCCAAGAACCGATAAATACGAAAATTCCTAGGGTGACTAAAGCTGGCTTAATTGCCGGAATCATGACGTGCCACCAAATGCCTAATTCGCTGCAGCCGTCGATGCGGGCTGCTTCTTCTAGTTCTTTGGGAACTGCTAGAAATGCTTGTCGCAATAAAAATATGCCGAAGGCTGAGGCTAGTCCGGGAAAGATTACGCCTAAATAACTATTTTTTAGTCCGAGTTGTACAGTCAATATGTATAGGGGAATCATGACTATTTGGAAGGGAATCATGATTGTGGAAATGATTGTAATTAAGATGGCTTCGCGGCCGCGAAATTTGAGTCGGGCTAAGGGATAAGCGGCGAGGGCGCAAAAGAGGATGTTGATGCTAACTGTGAGGCCGGCTATTAGGGTGCTGTTGAACAGGTAGCGGCCGAAGGGGTTGGTTTGCCAAACTTTGATGAAGTTTTCGAGGGTTGGCTGTTGTGGCCACAGTTGCGGGGGAAATTGAAAGATGTTTTCGTTGGGGGATTTGAGGGAGGTACTGAGCAGCCACAGCAAGGGAAACAGCATTAAAAGTGCGATCGCGCTCATGATGCTGTACGTCCACAGGGTGCTCCACGGCGAGGGAGTGTGGTTTGGGGAATTTGGTTTTTTAGTTTTGAGATTGTTCATTGTTGGGATATGATAATAAGTCCTTGCTTCGTGAGAAGCCTTGTTGTCCATAAGGGGATTATTGCCATGAAACCGTTTATTTACGAAACTATGTACATTCTGCGCCCTGATTTGGGTGAGGAAATGACAGACCAGGCGATCGCTAAATATCAAACTATTTTGCGCGATCAAGGTGCTGAAAACATCGAAACTCAGCACCGCGGCAAGCGCCGTTTGGCTTACGAAATCGGCAAGCACCGCGACGGAGTATACGTTCAAATGAACTATACAGCTCCGGGCGCTGCAATTTTTACCCTAGAGCGCGCGATGCGTCTGAGCGAAGAAGTGATTCGCTATTTGACAATCAAGCAAGATGTGCCAGACGCACCTGAAGCGGAAGCGGAAGCTGAAGTCGCCGAGTAGCACTCGTGTCAACTTAACGTCTTATACCAATTTAATGTGAAGTTGCATATATTTCGAGCCCCCTAAATCCCCCTTAATAAGGCAGGGCTGTTTCATTCTCTTGTAGGGGCAGCAAAGAGTGGCTGCTCCCATTTCCCAAACGCCTGTGAAGTCGTCTGCGGAGGGGGTAGGCACGGGGGCACTACCCCTACAAAAGCCTGATTTTCTTGAGAATGAAACCGCCCTGCCTTAATAAGGGGAGTAGGGGTTGATTTTGACCAAGCTCTTGTCCCACCCCCTACTCCCCTTATTAAGGGGAGCTCAGATTCTACGGGGCCTCATATAAAATTGGTATCTCCGAGAGATAAACAGTTTTAACCCAAGCGTATTGCCTTATTGACAATCAAGAAATTTGATCCGGGGCCCCCGGATTCATTCGTGGAGCGAGAAAAAAGCTCCTCGCTCCCGATCGCAACCCCCCGGATTTATCAGTGGAGTCGCTTTCTTCAATCTAAAATCTAAAATCTAACATCTAACATCTAACATCGTGTGACTCTCCAATAAGCACACCGCGCAATAGTTTTAATATTTTTTAATATACAAATTAAATATTTGGTTAAGTTCACCATTTCGGCGATCGCCTCAACAAGGCTGTAGCTGCCTCACTGTCGAGAGGTTTAGAGAAAAAGTATCCCTGACCGTACTCGCAGCCGAGCGACCGCATTTGAGCCAATTGGACGGCGGTTTCGACACCTTCTGCCACTACCTCCATCCCCAAACTGCGGGCCAGCATGACAATCGCCCGCACAATTTCCAAATTTTCACCCGTTTCTCCGATGCGACTGACAAAAGAGCGATCGACCTTCAAAATATTAATCGGGAACTTGTGCAAATAACTCAGAGACGAATAACCAGTGCCAAAATCATCAATGCACAGATCGATCCCCAACTCTCTCAACTGCGAAAGCATCGCCGCCGCCGCTTCCCCATCTTCCATCACCACACTCTCAGTAATCTCCAACTTCAAACAGCGAGCGTCAACACCCGTTTCCTGCAAAACTTGCTTAATTTGCTCGATCGATTCCGGTTCCGCAAACTGCCTCCCGGAAAGATTTACTGCTACAGTCAGCCGTGAATTTCCCAAAGGTAAATTCAAACTCTGCCACTTAATAATTTGGCGGCAGCTTTCGTTCAAAACCCACAAACCCAAAGGCATAATTAACCCAGTTTCCTCCGCCATCGCAATAAATTCCATCGGGGAAACTAAACCCCGTTCCGGGTGCAGCCAGCGCACCAGCGCCTCAAATCCGATAACTGAACCCGTTTTTAAACTAACGATCGGCTGATAATAAACAGTAAAAGGACATTCCAATTTTAAAGCGGTCACTTGCGACTTCGGACGCTCCAATCTCCGATCTATTTCACTCATCGGCGAGTTTTCCGCCGCCGTCCCACAGGCGAAATCCACGATCGAATATTTCAAATTTAGTTCTTCAACCGACTCCCGCAAATCGTTTTCCAAGTGCATCAAAGCCACAGCGCGAGCGTGCATCGCACTGGTAAAAACTTCGTAGCGAGCTTTACCGAGAGCTTTTGCCCGGTACATCGCAATATCAGCATCGCGCAAAATATCTCCCGGCCACTGATATTTGTCGGTACTCAAAGCAATGCCGATGCTAGCAGTAATTAAAACTTTATTACCTTCCAAATTCAGCGGTCGTTCGATCGTTTTGAGAATTTCCTTTGCTTGGGCGATCGCCTCATCAACACCGTGAATTTCTTCCAGCAAAATCACAAACTCATCTCCCCCCAGACGAGCCACCGTATCCCCTGGCCGCAAACAAGTCAAGAGACGGCGAGCCACCGCCACCAACAGCCGATCGCCCGTGCGGTGTCCCTGACTGTCATTAATCACCTTAAACCTGTCCAAATCCAGAAACAGCACCGCAAACTGATAGGTTGGATGCCGTTGTGCGCGGGCAAAAGCTTGCCCCAACCGGTCAGTCAACAAAGCACGGTTCGGCAACTCCGTCAGCGCATCGTGCAAAGCATCGTGCAACAATTGTTCTTCAGCCAGCTTGCGCTCAGTCACGTCGTGACAGTTGACCACAATTCCCCGCACCGAAGGTTCGTCGAGCAAATTCGTCGCCACCGCTTCCAACACGCACCAGGAACCATCCTTGTGCTGCACTCGGTATTCCGCCATTCCCAGGCTAACTTTCGGCATTTGCATGACACCTTTGAACACTTGATCCACTATCAGCAATTCGTCAGGGTGAATCAAGTCAAATATAGACCGGCCGAGGACTTCCGCCGTCGGGTAGCCCAAAATCCGCTCTAGGGAAGGAGAGACATAGCGGCAAAAGCCTTTCTCGTCGAGAATTACAATAATGTCTCTAGCATTTTCAATCAACGATCGAAAGCGCTTCTCGCTTTGCCGCAGCTCTTGTTCCGTGCGCTTTCGGTCGGTAATATCGGTATTCATGTAAATCAGACCGACAATTTTCCCTGTAGCGTCTTTAATAGCATCGGCCCGCAGCAACACTTGCAAAGTTTCACCGCTTTTAGTGCGGTTGGTAATTTCACCAAACCAAGAATAACCTTGGGCGATCGTATCGAGTACCTCCCTGGCGACTGCGGGGTCAGCAAAAACTGCCGATATACCTCCGGCTAGTTTAAATTCCTCTGCGGTGTCCCATTCAAATAGCTGAGAAAACGCTTGATTTTGATAGATGTGAGTGCCGTTCGCATCGCTGATGCCGATCGCGTCACTCGAACTTTCCACCGCCTTGCGAGTCAGCACCAGAGCTTCTTCTGCCCGCTTGCGCTCGGTAATGTCAATCCCTACCAGACAAGCTGCTGTGCCCTGAGCGTACTTTTGAGCCACAATCAAATAGTATCCCTCCGACTCTCCCCCGGCGGTTTGTATTTTAACGTTGAGTTCTTTAACCGCTTCCGTAGCGTCGCCGGCAAAAAACTCCACCACAAAAGAGTTAAAATCCGAGCTCGCGCCTAGAAAACCAATATCTTGACCGACAAAAGCCGACGGCGGCAAACCATGCAGTTTGGCTAAGTGCTGGTTAACCCCCAAATAGCGCAAATCCGAGCTAATCCACGATACTGTGCCCGGAACAGCTTCCAAAATCGTTTGCAGTTGGTCGTTAGCTTGCTGCAATGCTTCGTATACTTCACATATGCGTTCCGACAAGTCCGACTGAATCCCCACGAAGTGAGTCAAATTAGCCTTGTCGTCTCGCACGGGAGATAGCGACAATTTGCTCCAAAAAGGATTGCCGTCTTTGCGGTAATTTTTGATTGTTGTCTGGATTTCTCGACCTTGGCGCAAGGCGTCGCGGATCTTAGCTACAGTAGTTCGATCGGTATCAGGGCCTTGCAAAAATCGGCAATTACGCCCCAAGATTTCACTGGCACAGTAACCCGTCATCCGTTCAAAGGCCGGATTGCAATAAATTATGGGGCAATCGGGTGCATTGGCGTCAGCAATGACAATGCCGCAGCTACTAGCTGCCAAGGCTCGATCGCGCAGCCACAGGGCTGCTGACGCAGTATGGCGATCGTCGGCACTCCCCACTTCACCTAAATTAGAAATTGACTGGTTCTCCCGATCTCCCATCAGCCGAACTTTCAAGCAAACCTTTACAATTTCCGAGTTGTTTCTTACTTTAACGTTTTTCAGGACTCGCGCAACGTAAATTGTATCTTGGTATTTAAGTAAGCGGGATTTAACTCAGATGTTGCACCATTGTCAAGAACGGGCAAGATGCCCGTTCCACAAAGAATAAGTTTTCTTCTTGTGGAACAGGCATCTTGCCTGTTCCTAAACGTTCCACAAAGAATAAGTTTTCTTCTTGTGGAACAGGCATCTTGCCTGTTCCTAAACAAGTAATTGACAATGGTGCAACATCTGAGATTCAACCTTAGTTGTTAGTTGTATTGTCTACCCTTGCTGTTCGGCATTTAAAAAAGCACATCTTCACATCCGCAGTGAAAAACCCTCTATTCTTCCCCCCCTCAGACTCTCTCCCCCTCCCCCCTTCTCCCCGCGCCCTGGCCATCACGATCCGCAGCAGCTTATTTAGCAGGAGTTGCAGCTTGAGAACTCGGCGGCGCAATATTAATTAATGGCAAAGTTCCGCCTCCTCCCATTACTGTCGGAAACTGACCGTTCCATTTTTCAATTGCTTGCTGCTGCAAAATTTCGGCTGTTAATGTTTGCCGCTGCAAGCGTTGAGCTTCAGCTTTACCTTTAGCACGGTTAATTTCAGCTTGAGCATCTTGGGTTGCTTTTTGAACAGTAAATTCTGCTTGTTTAGCTTCTTGTTCTGCTATTTGTTTGGATTCGATCGCTTTGCTAAATTCTGGAGAAAAGCCAAAATTTATTAAAGAAACATCTCTGACGATGACGCCGTAAGGTTCCAAACGCTTTTTAAGGCTGTTGTCGATTTCTGTTTTGAGTTCGGTGCGCTTAGTGATAATTTCTTCTGCGGTCTTTTTAGAAGTTGCTGCTTTGAGCACTTCCGAAATTGCCGGACTCAGAATGCTGGTGACAATTTGTTCTTCGTCTCCCACTTGTTGAAAAACTTGATTAACTTTGGCAGGATCAACATTCCAGTTGACTGCCAAATCTGTAGTAATGCTTTGCAAATCTTTGGATGCTGCATCTGCTTTCAAATCTGTTTTTTGTACCCGCACGCTGAGAGTTTTTACCGAGGTGAATATCGGTAAAATCGGGTGGATGCCTTCATCTAAAATCGCGTCTTGAACTTTCCCGAAGCGCATCATGACGCCGCGTTCCCCTGGGCCGACGAGGGCAAAAGGTCTTAAAATTAAGGCGGCGATGATGAAGACGATGCCACCGACGATGTAGAGAGCTAGGTTGTACTGAACACTTTGCATGGTTTTCATAGGTTAATTCCGCTATGTTGTGTTACTTGATGTTAGTTTTCTCTTCGATATTATCTAAGATTATAACTTCATGTTAAGGGTGCAACAACTCATAAATTCATTGATTTTTTTTCATAAAAGTCATATAGTTGCGAGGGTCGGGGAACCTCTTAGCTCGATGAGCGGGGATGAACAATGGCACTTGTAGCTGGGTGAGATTAGTGATGAATAAATGTTTCAATTATCTTGACAAACAGGAGTTTTTTAGATAAAGCAGAAGTAAATAGATAGCTCGATCGCTCTGGGACAATGGATAAAATGGCGATCGGAAAAAGAAAGCTTTCTAGAAAGCTAAAAAAATTAGCATCAAATAGGTATTTTTTGTAAATTTTGAGTAAAAAATAGTAGGTGCGTGCCGATAAAACCTTTGGGGGTTGGTTCAAGCACAAGCGAAAGATAGAATTTCAATCTCCGACTTACAGACTCTATTTGTAGAATTGGCATCGGCCCGCCTTGCTCAACCCTCCTGAGTAGAAAAAAAGACTCAGGAGGGCAAGTTAGGAATTTATGACTACAAACGATAAAAATCCGAGTTTCAAAATGCCCGAAAATAAGTTAAGCTTAGATGAGAACGGTTGAAGAGAAATCAAAATGTTGCAGCGACACCCTTGGCCGCAGACAGTTGAAGAGGCGATCGCCATTCAAGAAGAGCTTCGGTCAGAGGTAATTACCGAAAATCAACTGGACACAGTTCGGTACGTCGCAGGCGTAGATGTCGGCTACGACAGTGCAAACGATGTATCGCGGGCCGCTGTAACAGTTCTGAGCTTTCCCGACTTGCAATTGCAGCAGCAAGCTGTAGTTCGCAGTCCTACAACTTTTCCTTATATTCCGGGTTTCCTGTCTTTTCGAGAAGTGCCTGCCGTTCTCGAAGCTTTGGAAAATATCAGTTTGAGGCCAGACTTGATATTGTGCGACGGTCAAGGACTAGCCCATCCCCGCAGGTTCGGTCTTGCCTGCCATTTGGGGGTTTTGACAGGGATTCCCACGATCGGAGTTGCCAAAAATCGATTTATTGGAGAACATTCAGAAGTCGGACTCGATCGGGGCAGTTGGCAACCCTTGCTGCGGTCGGGCTCAACGGTAGGAGCAGCGCTGAGGACGCAAACAGGGATAAAGCCGATTTATGTTTCCATAGGTCATAAGGTAAACTTGATCGGTGCGATCGAGTACGTCCTGCGCTGCGCCCCAAAATATCGCTTACCAGAAACAACTCGATCGGCAGACCAACTCACATCGGGATAACTGGCAAGCGCCGAAGGCATCAAAAAAAAAGTAAAAAGACCACAAAAGCATCCCTCTTTGGACTTTTAATTTTTGAGGTGTCGCCGCCCGAGTCGAAAAATCCTCTGAGTCTACTGCCAATCAGCTTTCGGTTCCATCCTTCCTGCGAACTAAAGCATCCTTCCAGCGAACTAAAGAATGACTATACCTGAGAAAGAGGTATAAAAGTTGGGGGGGTTTATAGAATGATTGAAAGACAGTAACCAGCTTAAAACATTGGCGGCTCTAACTATAGTGCCCGGGCGTGAACTATTTTTAGTTCACATTTGTAAATGATGAAAGATTCATTCTGCGAGTTAAACCAAAAGCTTAGATTCGTGTGATGAGGTTTCATAATTTACCGTCGGATATCTCACCACTGACTGGGAGTAACCATGACAGTGGGAGGCGAAGGCGCGATCGAGCTAAAAAATCAGAAACAAACAAGGAGACAGTCATGGCTGAGAAAAGCAAACGCGGATTCGCTTCTATGGATGCAGAAAAACAGCGCGCAATTGCTAGCAAAGGCGGAAAAGCTGCACACGAGAAAGGAACTGCACACGAATTCACCCCTGAAGAAGCCAGACAAGCTGGTCAAAAAGGCGGCGAAGCTGTCAGCAGAAATCGCGAACACATGGCTCAAATTGGTCGCGAAGGCGGTCGGAAAAGCCGCAAGAGCGAAGCTTAAGTCTCTGAAGGCTGGCCCTGTAATGAAAGATTGCACAGTTGCAGCGTGAGAGATAGCACTAGGACAGTGAACGTTTGAGGAGGTGGGGCGATCGAAGTTACCGAGGTAGTTCGATCGCCCAACCTCCAAAATTCGTGACTAGCGCACCAAAGCTTCGCAAAGGTGAAAACCCCACAGGAATTAGTTTTTAGCAATCGCTGCTCAATCTTTAACAGCAATTTTTTTACCAAGCTGCGCTAAATAATTTTGCGGGAAACAAAAGCTGACAAGCGCGAGTCAGTCTCTCAAAAAAAGCCAATACGAGCACTAAAAGCCCCGAACTCAGGGCTTTTTTGTTTAGCTGCACATAATAATATTTTTAGAAGTTCGATCGAGTCGGCGTCAATAATTATAATTAAGTTTTTTGGTGAGGAACTCCGTCCTCAAAATAAATCAGTTAATATTTTTTTATATTTTTGAGTTAACTATAAAATCATGACAAACCAGCTCACTTTAGCATGGACAGAAGCTGGGGTGCGCCAAACTCAGACAATTGAAAACGGACAGCCGAGCAAAAATCCGGGAACCGTCAGGCTAGGGCGCGATCCGGCGAAGTGCGATATAGTATTTTCGCATCCCAGCGTATCGGGGCTGCACGTTGAAATATTTTTTAATCAGGAATTGCAGGAGTATGCAGTGCGGAATTTGCGCGAAAGCAATCCGCCGCTGGTAGACGGAAAAATTCTCGCCCAAGGCGAAGCAAAATTGAAATCGGGAAGTCACATCCATTTAGGCCAAGTGCAAATCGAGGTGGTGAATGTGACGGAGGTGCAAGTAGCCGCGCCCCAGACAGTTTTGCTGTCTGGGCCTCCCGCACCTGGTAACTTTCAGCCGACGGGGCCTTCAAAATATGGTTTGCAGTGTCCCAAATGCAGCCGAATTTCGCCTTACGCGCAGTTGAATGCGGGGTGTCCGTGGTGCGGTACTTCTTTGGCGGCGGCGGCGAGTGTGATGCTGTCTCCGTGAAAGTTTGAAAAACTGAGATGTTGCACCATTCTCAATTACTTGTTTAGGAACAGGCAAGATGCCTGTTCCACAAGAAAATTCATCTATTGTGGAATGGGCATCTTGCCCGTTCTTGACAATGGTGCAAGATTTAAGAAAAACGGAAAATCAGGGTATCCGCTAAACACTTTCAAATTCACAAATCTTTTTTTGCAGAAAGCTCAAAGCCGACGGCTGATGTTTAAAAAATAATCATGAATTCTCAACCCTTGCGCCTGCGACTGACTTGGACAGATACAGCTACGGGGGATTGTCGATCCCCCATACTCGACTTACCCATCGCTTTGGGACGAATTTTTGAAGCTATGCCCGCCACAATCAACGGGAAACGAGTTTCTCGAATTGCCCTCAGCAGCAGTCAAGTTTCTCGCTTTCATGCAGTGATTGGCACCGAAGGCAACAGTATTTTACTTACTGACACGGGTAGCCGCAACGGTACTTTTGTCAACGGCGTTCGCCAAACCCGGTGCGTGCTGGCAAACGGGGATATGCTGCAAGTTGGGCCCTACGCGATCGGCATTTCTTTTGCTGTTAATTCCCCAGAAACGCCGTCGGTCAATTCTCACATTTTCTTTAACCCGCAGACCAATGGGCCAGACCCACGGGGGCAGCAAATGATGTTGCAGCTTCCTCAAACAGGTAGTAGGGGAGAATTTCCGCCGATCGCATTTTTGCACGCTTCTCAAGTGTCAATGCGATCGCTCCAATCTATGGGACTCCCTGTGACAGAAGTTGATTGGGCTGCCGTTGGCGGCGGTTTGGGCAGCTTTATTTGGGTGGATTTGCTGAGAATTTGCGGCGTGAAAATCGATCGAATTGCGGTTTTGGGCATGGAAAACCAGCCTTACGCCCGCTATCTGCGTCTATGCCTGAATTCCCAAATTCCGCTGCGGGAACGCCTACGATCGAATTCTGACTCTTGTCCAGACAACATTTGGGGGTGGCCTCCCTATGCTTTGCGGGAAGCTTGGCGGGAATTGCTCAAAGGGCGTTTGGGAGTATCACTGAAGTTGATGTGGCAGGTGTTTGCTGAACCGACTTTTGCCGAAACTTATACGCCTCGCGCGGGGAATGTGTTTGATTCTATTGACAGGGAAGTCGATCGAATTGGGTGGAATCAGATGTTTCGCTACGGTAGAGTGCGGGGAATTCGCAAAACAGATGACGGCAGGTACGCGATCGCTTATTCTCGATCGAATGCGGATCACCGCGACCACGCTTTTTTAATCGCCAAATACGTACACTTAGCCACCGGCTATCCCGCCATTCAATTTCTGCCAGACTTGCAAGCTTACCGCGAAAAAACCCAGGATTTTGAGTCAGTTGTCAACGCTTACGAAAGCCACGACGGCGTTTACGAAAAATTGGAGGCCAGCGGCGGCAGCGTGTTAATTAGAGGCCGGGGAATTGTGGCTTCGCGGGTGGTGCAGCGGATTTACGAAGCGCGACAGCGGAACAGTAATATTCAAGTATTGCATTTGATGCGATCGCCCAAACCTCAAGGTAACAAATTTAAACTCGCTGAGCGCAGCGTCGAAAATCACTACGAATTTCAACCTTTCAACTGGCCCAAAGCTTGCTGGGGCGGGGAACTCCGCGTACTGTTGGAACAAGCCGCCCCTGAATTGCGGCCGCAGTTGCTCACCGACTGGGGCGGCACTACCACAGCCCAGCGCAGCGACTGGCGGCGGATTGTCAAAGAAGGTTTAAGTCAAGGATGGTATCAAATTACCTTCGGGGAAGTCGAGCGAGTCGAGCGCGACAGTCAAAACCGCACGGTGACGTACATTCAGGAGAAGGAACTCAAGGGGCAAATTAAGTTAGAAGCTGATTTTATTATTGATGCTACGGGTTTGGACGCTAAGGTAAAAACCAGTCCCTTGTTAAACGATTTGGTAGCTCAATATAATCTTCCCCTCAACGGTTTGGGCCGGCTGAGTGTTAACAACGATTTTGAAGTGCCCGAATTGCGGAATTCTTCTGCTAGCAATACAGAAGGCCGTGTATACGCAGCCGGCGCGATTACTTTAGGAGGGCCTTACGCGCCCGTAGATAGTTTTTTGGGCTTGCAATACGCTGCCTTGCGATCGGTTGAAAGTCTGGCAGCCGACCGAGTTGCTGGTGTGCGGAAATTGAGCGTTTGGCGATCGTTTGTGCAGTGGTTGAAGTGGATTTTAAATAAATCTCCCGGCTAACTGAGAAGAGGAAATTCGGCAACAAGAAATGTAGGGGATTTAATAGACTTAAACAAGCTTTGCTTTCAGTCTAAAATCTAAAATATCAATTCAAAATCGAACAATTTGACCATGTAATCTAAAATCTAAAATCTAAAATCTAAAATCGCATGACTCCCACCTTATTCGGCCGCTGGCAAACTCGGTTACTGTTATTTGCCACCGTAGGCGTTTTAGTAACGCTGCCCTTTTTTCTGGGTTTAATTATCTCCCAATCAGGCTCAATCTTTTTCTGGATTTTAGGGTATGTAGCGATTTTGGGTCTCGGCTGGGATGCTTTATATATCTACATCCAAAAGTTCCGCTGGGATCGAGATTGGCCCGGTGCATTTCAATTACTCGCTGGAATTTTGGAAGCACTTTTTGTGTTATTTTTAATCAAAGTTATCGGTTTACCGGGGATACCTGCACAAGATTTTGACTTGGGAGCTTTTGCTTTGCATTATAGTTTAGTGTGGCTAGCTATTTATCTGGCATCGCAAACACTGATGCGGATTTTCTTTCCCCACTGGCGTTTCCGAGGCGGTCAATGGTTGTAATAATATCTGTAAGGGCAGTTTTTACCAACAATAATCGCCTCAAACACGCCCGGTCATTCTATAATATATGAGCAGGTTTAGCCAAAAATATCCGAAACTCACAGAGTAGTTTTCGCTCAAAACCCACCCCGGCCATTCTACCGATTACCAATTACCAATTACTTCCCGTGCACCTAATTCAACACAAAACCGCTATATTCTCATTTTTTTCAGGTTCAGGCTTCCTTGATTTGGGTTTTGAATCGCTCGGCTTTAATATAGTTTATGTAAATGAAATTTTCTTGCCATTCCTCCAAGCATACCGCCACTCTCGCCAGTGTCTAAATTTACCACAGCCAGAATACGGACACTGCGAAGGAGAGGAAGCAGATGTGACTCGACTTGTAGAGGGAAAACCAGCACTTCATTTGCGGGAATTGATGCAAGATGCTCGCAAGAAACACGATATTATTGGATTTATTGCGGGACCGCCTTGTCCTGACTTTTCTATTGGTGGCAAAAACCGAGGTGGGGAAGGAGATAAAGGCAAACTTTCAGCTTCCTACATTGAATTGATTTGCCAACAGCAGCCGGATTTCTTTTTGTTTGAAAACGTCAAAGGTTTGTGGAGAACGAAACAACATAAAATTTTTTATGACGCACTCAAAAATAAGTTGTCTGAGTCTGGGTACGTATTTGTGGAACGTTTAATTAATGCGATCGAATACGGTGTGCCACAAGATAGAGACAGGATTATCTTAATCGGTTTCCGAAAAAATCTTGTCAAAGATATGGGCATTTCTTTAGATGAAAACAGCGAAATGTTACCTGAAGATATATTTCCTTGGTCAAGTGAAATTTTATATCCCAAGTCAGAAGTTTTTTCTAATCCTTGGCCCGATACTGATGCGTTTGCCTGCGATGGTTTATTGCCTTGTCCTGATGGCATTCCCAAAGAGTTAACAGTACAGTTTTGGTTCCAAAAAAATGATGTTGCAAACCATCCTAATGCGGAACATTATTTTCAACCCAGAGCGGGGATTAAAAGGTTTGCTGCTGTTGATGAGGGAGATGATTCTAAAAAATCTTACAAGCGTTTGCACAGGTGGCGTTATTCCCCGACTGCTTGTTACGGCAATAACGAAGTTCACTTGCACCCTTACAAAGTTCGCAGGCTTTCTGTTGCAGAAACACTGGCCGTTCAGTCACTGCCAAAAGAATTTGCGCTGCCAGAAAATATGACATTAAGCAATATGTTTAAAACGGTGGGAAATGGGGTTCCTTACTTAGCATCGAAAGGTATTGCTCAAACAATTATTAAATTTTTAGAAACAACAGAATGGCATTCTGAACTGTCGCCACCCATCAATAAACAGTTAGAGTTACCTTTGAAGTTTCTTGAGAAAACTTACACTTAGCTATTGTCTAATAGCAGATTTAACTAAAGGTATTAAATCGGTTTTTCTGGTGTACAGGTATGTACCATCTACAAGTTTGAAGTTTTGTTCGATTGCTATACTATGAGGAGCAACTGCTGTTGTAAATATAGTCGTATCCGCAGGGGTTAACTCACTGGCAACCATATAATATTGCCAATTTTGATGCAATACATACCCCATTGCTTTAATCATCGCCGCCTCGAATAAAGGTTGATATCGGCGATCCGAACGGTTTGAAGTTTTAAGAGATGCTGCCGCTTTTACTTGTTCTAATTGTAATTTTCCTTTTAAAAAGTGGTACAAGGCTAAACTATCTGGATTTTTTACTTGTTGTTTTAACAAATGGTTAATAGATGTTGCAACATCACTCTTACCAATTACAACGATAATATAATCAGGACTTGGCATAAAAATATAGTCTTTAAAAGGAGCAAGTTTAGCTAGAGGTTGTCCAGATGCAAACTCACTACTTTTGAATAAACTTATAAATTTTGAAGAAGCTTCCTGGGCTCCTTCTTTTTGTGACTGTGAGTTGGGCAAAGAAAATACCGCGCTACAAGCATCATTATCTTGATTTATTTCCAATACAATTTCTGATAACAAGCTAGTTGCTATAAATTCATTCCATCTTCCCGTAGCGTTGTTAAGAGCACCCCCTTCAGGATTTTTTCCATAGATACTGTTAAAGGCTTCTCGTGTCTGAGTTCTAATCCAGCCAATAATTTCCTTAACCGATAAATTACTATCTAACCTCTCGACTACTTCGAGAGATAAATGCCTGTATATTGCTGTACTATTAATCTGAATTTTACTATTGGTGCCTTCCGTGAACCATTCAGTATAATTAACCATTTTTTGTTCCCTGCTATAAAATGTAATTTGTTACCCAGGTGTTAGGAAAACAACCAATGTATCTCCCCGTACTCAAAAATGCAGCAGTTTCTTAAGCAAGAACGATCGTATAATGTAAAAACGGGTTGAGAATATCTCTGCTGTTGAAAACTTTACCACAACGGCAAAACCAGCCTGCACTGAAAAATTATCTTTACTGTCCATGACCGTTAAACCCCGCCGCTATCACATCACTACTTTCGGATGCCAGATGAATAAAGCCGACTCGGAACGGATGGCCGGCATTCTGGAAAATATGGGCTTTGAGTTCTCGGAAGACCCGAACGAAGCTAGCTTGATTCTCTACAATACTTGCACGATTCGCGATAATGCCGAACAAAGAGTTTATTCTAACCTCGGAAGGCAAGCTCATCGCAAGCGCCAAGAACCGGGTTTAACTTTAATTGTAGCTGGATGCGTCGCGCAGCAGGAAGGTGAAGCGCTGCTGCGGAGAGTGCCGGAATTAGACTTAGTAATGGGGCCACAACACGCTAACCGACTTGAAGATTTGCTGGAACAAGTTTTTGAGGGCAATCAAGTCGTGGCGACTGAAGCTGTTGAAATTATGGAGGATATTACTAAGCCGCGCCGCGATAGCAAGGTGACTGCTTGGGTGAATGTAATTTACGGCTGCAATGAACGCTGCACTTATTGTGTTGTCCCGAATGTTCGCGGGGTTGAACAGTCGCGAATGCCGGAGGCAATTCGCGCGGAAATGGAGGATTTGGGCCGTCAAGGTTACAAGGAAGTAACTTTGTTGGGGCAAAATATTGATGCTTACGGGCGCGATTTGCCGGGGACAAAACCGGACGGCAGCAACCAGCATACTTTGACGGATTTGCTTTATTTTTTGCAGGATGTGCCTGGTGTCGATCGCCTCAGATTTGCTACTAGCCACCCGCGCTATTTTACAGAAAGATTGATTAAGGCTTGTGCTGAATTACCGCAGGTTTGCGAACATTTTCACATTCCTTTTCAGTCGGGAGATAATGATATTTTGAAAGCGATGTCGCGGGGTTATACTCAGGAAAAATACCGCCGGATTATTGATACAATTCGCCGTTATATGCCGGATGCTTCGATTACTGCGGATGCGATTGTCGGCTTTCCTGGGGAGACGGAAGCGCAGTTTGAAAAGACTTTGAAGTTGATCGAAGATGTTGGTTTCGATTTGGTGAATACTGCGGCTTATTCGCCTCGCCCTGGGACGCCGGCGGCTTTGTGGGAAAATCAGTTGAGTGAGGAGGTGAAAGCCGATCGCCTGCAACGGATCAATCATGTGGTGACAACAACGGCGATGGAACGATCGCAGCGCTATTTCGGACGTACTGAAGAGGTTTTGGTGGAAGTCCAGAATCTCAAAGATCCAACTCAGGTGATGGGGCGCACTCGCGGCAATCGTCTCACATTTTTTAAGGGCGATATTGCTGAATTGGCGGGTAAAATTGTGCGGGTTAAAATTACAGATATTCGCGCTTTTAGCTTGACAGGGGAAATGCTTTAAATAGCACCGGAATGAGATAGGGGACGGCTTACTTGTGAACTTTTCTAAGAAGATGTGATTTTTTTTACCGCAGAGAGCGCAGAGGACACAGAGGAAGAGTGGAAGGGAGGAGATAAGTAGTCTTAAAGCGGTTCGTATGTGCCTTAGTTGCGCTCTCTGCGTGTATATTTGTCGAAAAGTCCTAGGAGTAGTGAAAAATGACAATGATGCGGATCGGGCTATTGTTCGGGGGGCGATCGGGCGAACACGAAGTCTCTATTAGTTCGGCGCGGGCGATCGCCCGTGCCCTCGCTGCTGAGGAAAATGCCTCTAAATACGAAGTTCTGCCCTTTTATATCCAAAAAAACGGCCGCTGGCTGTCGGGAACATTACCTCAAGAAGTCTTAGCCACCGGAAAACCTCTGGAAATAGAGGAACAAACAGCAGAAGATGATTCTCCCGCCTCTGGACAGTTTCCTAATTTTAATGCTGTAGATGTTTGGTTCCCTGTTTTGCACGGGCCAAACGGTGAAGACGGTACGGTGCAAGGATTGCTGAAATTATTGCAAGTTCCTTTTGTCGGTTCCGGCGTTTTAGGTTCGGCGCTGGGAATGGATAAAATTGCGATGAAAATGGCTTTTGCTCAGGCTGGTTTGCCGCAGGTAAAATACGTCGCTGTCAACCGTTCCGAAATCTGGTCTAATCCTTGCGTTTTCCCCAAATTGTGCGATAAAATTGAAGCAGAGTTGGGCTATCCTTGCTTTGTTAAACCAGCCAATTTGGGTTCGTCTGTGGGAATTTCTAAAGCTCGATCGCGCGCTGAATTAGAAGCAGCCCTCGACAGCGCCGCCAGCTACGATAGGCGGATAATTGTCGAAGCGGGTGTGGTTGCTAGAGAATTAGAATGTGCAGTTTTAGGTAACGATAATCCCCAAGCTTCAACGGTGGGAGAAATTACTTTTCAAAGCGATTTCTACGATTACGAAACTAAATATACCCAGGGACAAGCCGACTGCTCAATCCCGGCAAAAGTCAGCGGTGCGATCGTCTCGCAAATCCAAGAAATGGCAGTGCAAGCATTTTTGGCTGTAGACGCTGCAGGTTTAGCGCGAGTAGACTTTTTCTACATTGAATCAACCGGAGAAGTTTTGATTAACGAAATCAACACTTTTCCCGGCTTTACAGCTACCAGTATGTATCCGCAAATGTGGGCAGCGGACGGCATTTCTTTCCCTGAATTAGTAGACCGTTTAATTCAATTAGCTCTCGAAAGGCACGGGGAAAAAGGTTGAATTGCGATTTGCAAACCGCTGCCCGGTCAACTGAAAATAAATTATTTTCGCAGGTAATATATCCATACTAGCGGAAACGATATAACATAGTTGTGGCAGGCTCTGCCTGCCAGCAACCCAATTTCCGCTGCGGGTCGAGCAACTGGAAATTTTCAGCAGTCGGGTATAAATAAATACACTATAAAGTGGTTAAGAAAGAAGGGCGAATAGCAGCGCCAATCTCACATCTTGCATCTCAAATTTTAACTCGCTTAACTTAGATGAGACGTTTCACTCAACTGCAGCAGTGGTGGACTTACGGACTGGTATTTCCCCTAGCGGTACTCAACTGCTGGTTAGCCCTCCTAGTCTTTGAATATTTTCGCGCCCTGATTACAGTTTTGGTAGTGGCTACAGTGCTGTCTTTTTTGCTAGATTATCCCGTGCGCTTTCTGCACAGATACGGCTTAAAGCGCGATCGAGCAGTTTTATCGGTATTGTTTTTGACTTTACTGGTATTGGTGGTTTTAGCTATCACTCTGGCTCCCATTCTGCTAAACCAAATCACTGAGCTCGCCACCCGACTGCCGACTTGGATAGTTTCTGGCACAGAACAAATTGAAGCATTCCACAATTGGGCGGAAAATCGCAATCTCCGCATTGATGTTAGCGGTTTGACTACCCAATTGAGCGATCGACTTTCATTTCAATTGCAGTCTCTCACTGGCGAAATTCTCAGATTTGGTTTGGGTGCTGCAGACAGTCTGTTGAATTTCCTCCTCACCATAGTCGTGACATTCTACTTGCTCTTGCACGGCGATCGCGTATGGGAAGGATTATTTAAATGGTTTCCCTCCAAGCTGAGCCTTCAATTGCGAGAGTTGCTGGCGCGAAGCTTCCACAACTACTTCGTCGGGCAAGCAACTTTGGCGGGTTTGATGGGACTGTCTATCACTGTTGCTTTTTTAATTATGCGAGTTCCCTTCGGACTTCTGTTCGGTTTGGGTGTGGGTGTAATGACTATGATTCCCTTCGGGGCACCTTTCAGTATTTGCATTGTCAGTTTGCTAATCACATTAAACAACTTTTGGCTCGGAGTCACAGTTTTAGCTGTCGCTACAGTAATTCAGCAAATAATTGAAAGTGGCGTTGCTCCTCGGTTATTAGGCGGTTTTATCGGTCTCAATCCTGTGTGGATTTTAGTGGCGCTGCTGGTGGGGGTTAAGGTGGCGGGAATAGCAGGTTTGTTAGTTGCTGTGCCGATGGCTGGTTTTATTAAGAATACTGTTGATGTTTTGGAAAGTTCGAGGAAAAAGTCGAGGGAAATCGATTCGGTTAGTTCCATTGAACCGATGGAGCAATAAAATTCCTCCCTAGGTTCAAATTTTAGATTTGAAGAGAGTTTTTGCAGGCTATTTTGACTTAAGGTTTAGTTGGTACTTTAGCTTGAGGCTTTACAGGTTTTTTACTTCCTGCTTTAGGGTGAGGCTTTCCGGTGCTTTAACTGCTGTCCTTCATGGATGCAGGCGGGGTCAAAAACTCCGTTTCTACGTTAACCTCGATCGCTCACAACGAATATTTTGCGTAGAAACCTGGTTTTTTTGAGTGCACGATTGTTGTTGACTTCGGATATCAATCCTGTCAGAAACCTCAGCCTAAAGGCGTGAGGCTTGAAAGAGAAATCTAACAGGCCATTCTGACCAGACTAAGCTTTAAATAGCTACGTTATTTAGGTCACGACACCCGCTTGATGCGAAGCTAGTCCCTTGCTCTGTCGCTAGTGGTTAAACAGTCTTAAGGTCACGCTCGACAGTGCTGCTAGCCGGCGCAAGCCTTTATAACCTTGTCGAAGCTAACTTTACCCCAGAAATGGGAGTTTGGGGCAACCATTCCCCAAAAATCGGAGAGGTTGCATAAAATTCCCTCTCCGACCCCGAAAGGGGATTTAATTCAATGTAAAGCCGTCCTATAAGGACGGGGCTTCAGACCCAGTTTTTTGGTGAAAAGTTCGCGAGAAATGCGGAATATGCGAGCTGGCTACCGTAGTTTGTATTATCGCACTCACACAGCAATTCGCCAGTGCCGACCCAGTTCGATCGCACTCAAAAGCTCGAATCCACAAACAATTTGCCGGCGACTGTCCGGTTTCTACCCCAGCTTGTAGGGTAAACCCCACCAGTCAAGCAGAACTCATAAATGCTTGAATTAAAATTAAAGAACCTTTAGTTGTAATTTAATTACAGTAGGTGCTAAAAATGCAAAATCCTAATTATAACTCTCCCTCTAACTCCCACCAAATCAATACTATGTCAACTAAAAATATGCCTGCTACAACTGTGCGTTCTCGCCGTTCTTCTTTGCCGAAAAAACTGGCTTTTTTATCCCTCATTTTGCTCGGCTCCACCGCAACAGTTGGGTGCAACGCCCTAACTTCTGGAGTTCCGGGAAGTTCTAACGCCATTCAAGCTGCACCTTCAACTCCAGCGCCAATCTCAGCATTGCCTGCGAATATACTGCCCTCTCAAGACTCTAATTTTGTTACTAAAGTTGTGCAGGAAGTCGGGCCGGCAGTGGTGCGGATCAATTCGTCTCGCACGGTGACGAACCAAGTTCCAGATGAGATACCCCAGCAATTCCGCCGCTTCTTCGGTTCAGAATCTCCCATTCAACCGGGAAATCGGGTAGAAAGGGGTTCCGGTTCGGGCTTTATTTTTGGTTCTGATGGTCGCATTTTGACTAACGCTCACGTCGTTAACGGGGCGGATACGGTGACGGTAAAACTGAAGGATGGCCGCGAATTTGTCGGTAAAGTTTTAGGGGTAGATACAGTTACTGATGTGGCTGTTGTTAAAATAGAAGCTAACAATTTGCCTGTGGTGAGTTTGGGCAAATCTGAAGAGTTACAGCCGGGAGAATGGGCGATCGCGATCGGCAATCCCCTCGGTTTGGACAATACTGTGACTGTGGGAATTATTAGCGCTACAGGCCGTTCTAGCGCCGATGTCGGCGTTCCCGACAAGCGCGTCAGCTTTATTCAAACCGACGCTGCGATCAATCCCGGCAATTCAGGCGGCCCGCTGCTGAACCAGCGCGGTCAAGTTATCGGCATGAATACGGCGATTATTCAAGGCGCTCAAGGATTGGGTTTTGCTATTCCGATCGATCGAGCACAACAAATTGCCGACCAATTAGTAACAGTAGGAAAAGCCGAACATCCTTATCTCGGCGTTCGGATGTTGAGCATTACTCCCGAAATCAAGAGAGAATTTAATCAAAATCCCAACACCAAATTGAGGCTGACTGAAGATAAAGGCGTGTTAGTTTTGGGAGTTGCGAAAAATTCTCCGGCGGCACAAGCGGGAGTTCGCCTTGCCGATGTGATCAAGAAAATCAACGGTAAAGAAGTAACTGATGCTGGCAGCGTACAGCAAATTGTCGAGAAAAGTACAGTGGGCAGCGATCTGCAGCTTGAATTGAGCCGTGGCGGACAACCTGTTACTGTGGCGGTGAAAGCAGGTGCTTTTCCAGCAGATCAGCAGCAGTAGAATTGTTGATTGCAACTTAGATATTGCACCATTGTCAATAATCCTTTTAGGAACAGGCAAGATGCCTGTTCCACAAGAAAATTAATCGGGAGCATCCCGGTTTTGTAAATGGTTAAAAGTATGATAAGAGCCAAAATTCTTCGCCCTCTGCTATATGATAG
>NZ_JAUBOV010000053.1:0-52383 GCF_036700405.1 Microcoleus sp. T3_D1 | reverse complement strand
TTGAGTTACCTCAGTAGATATATTCTTTTTGTTTACTTATCTTAACATAGTTCGGTTTTTTTGCGCCGACCTACTTAAACAAAAAATGAAAGATTGGTTTGGTAAATAATATTAGAGGGAGCATCTCAGTTTTGTAAAAAGCATTTTTTTTATTGTCGTGCGAGCGTCCCCGCTCGCGTATTGTACAATACGCGAGCGGGGACGCTCGCACTGTAAACGCAAAACTGAGATGCTCCCGATCGCATTTACCAGCCTACTTACTTAGCCCGCACCACCAACACCGAACAAGGAGCTTCAGCGACAACCTCCCCACTCACCGAACCCTCTAAAATCCGCTTTAAACCAGTTAAACCCCGACAGCCGATCGCAATTAAATCGGCCTTATAGATATGAGCCAAACGGACAATTTCTTCTGCTGGTTCTCCCGAAACAATCTCCAATTCGCTCTGGCAAGGCAACTTTTCCTGATAAGATTGCAGCAACTTCTCTACCTCTCGGTAAGCAATCTCATTTCCCTGAGCGTGAGGTCGATCGACAACCGCGTCAAAATCCGACCTACCAGAACTGACAACATGAACTAGAATCACCTTTGCCGTCGGTTCTAGCTGAAATTGTCCTACAACTTGCAATACCTGAGTCGCTAACTCTGAATTGTCGATCGCTACCAAAACAGTATTCAATACCATGCACCTTTAAATTTCCGATATTTAGACTTTAACTTTTCGCTGATTGTCGCCTACTTTCGACAATTTCGCGCTTCCCACCAACATCATTATTACCTACCCCGAAACCCGGTTTCTTAACATAATTGCGTCATTTAAGCAAGATTCTGGAAGAAACCGGGTTTCTTAAGCCCGCAGTGCGTAACTCGGTAGGTGCAAATAAACTGGGTCGCTTGTCACAGAATGTAAAGCTACCATAATCGCAAGATAATTGCTTCCTTTCATTGCAATTCACTCGCTTTTGACTACCTATGTATTTTGCCGATCGCCAATCTCAAATCTACCATCTAAAACTCACCCTTTCCCTCATTTTCAGTCCGCAGCCGCACCGAATCAGCGTGAGAAGGAAGCCCCTCGGCTTGGGCCAAAACATTAATCGCCCTACCCACCTTCTTAAGTGCTGCAGGTGAATATTGAATCAAACTCGAATGCTTCATAAAAGTTTCGACACCAAGCGGCGACGCATAGCGCGGAGCCCCAGAAGTCGGCAAAGTGTGATTCGGGCCAGCCAAATAATCCCCCACAGCTTCCGGCGTCGAGCAGCCCAAGAAAATCGCCCCAGCGTGGCGAATTTGATCGAGCAAAGCCCAGGGATCTGCAACTTGCAATTCCAAGTGTTCGGGCGCAAACTCATTAGAGAGTTCCGCCGCCGCTTTGATCGAGTCAACTACTACGACTAAACCATAGTTGGCGATCGCCTTTTCTGTTAAAGTTCGGCGCGGGTGATTTGCCAACTGTCTGTCTACCTCAGCTACCACCTTCCTAGCCAGCACCGAATCCGCCGTCAGCAAAATTGCCGACGCCATCGAATCGTGCTCAGCTTGAGCCAACATATCCGCAGCCACGTGCACAGGATTCGCCGAACCATCCGCAATAATCAGCACCTCCGACGGGCCAGCCAGAGAATCGATCCCCACAGTCCCGTAAACCAGTTTTTTAGCCAGGGTGACGTAAATATTCCCCGGCCCAGTAATTAAATCCACCTTCGGAATAGTTTCCGTACCGTAGGCCAAAGCCGCGATCGCCTGCGCCCCGCCTACTCGATAAATCTCATCAACTCCCGCTTCCTGAGCCGCTACCAGCACCGCAGGATTCATTTTCTTCTCCTGTCCGGGGGGAGTACACATCACCAGTCTCGGCACCTTGGCGACCTTCGCAGGAACCGCATTCATGATCACCGAGCTTGGATAGGACGCCTGACCGCCAGGAATGTAGATTCCTGCTCGATCGACCGGCGTGTAGCGCTTGCCCAAAACAATCTCGTCATCACCAAACTGCACCCAAGACTTGGGTACGCGCTGTCGGTGAAACGCCTCTACCTGTTTGCAAGCCAGCCGGATGGCATTTAATAATTCTTTCGACACCTGCTGGTAAGCAGCATCCAATTCGGCGCCTGTCACCCGTAAATCTTCTACATTTAGGGTCATGCGGTCAAATTCAGCAGTGTAGTGCAGCACAGCCTGATCGCCTCTGCGCCTTACAGCTTGCAGCACCTCCCGCACGGTGGCTTCTTTGTGAACGACAAGTTCGTCATGGGTGCGATCGCAGATCCGTCGCAGTTCAGCTTGTGCCTCAACCCACTGAGTAATGATTCGCAGCATGGAGATTAGGAATGCCGTCTATAACTTCACTAACATTTGCTTGACAATTGGGGATTTTTGTGGCTATCTCCTAGAGAAGTAGGCCACCACCAGTCCACAAGCTTAAACCGCGATAGTCGCGGCATTTTCCAAGGCTTCAGTGCAGCGTTTAAATCTCTGTCGAGGATTTTGCAACACTGAGGACAAGTCACCACATTCTCTAGGAATTGCCCGCCAGAGAACCGGTTGCGGAGGGAGAGGGTTGGAACGCAGAGGGGGAGAGTGTCCGACGCCGATAATATCCGAGAGGGAGAGTGTTCGATCGGGAGAATTTTGATTCTGCCTTCTACCTTCTACCTTCTGATCCGGCTGTCTTCTACCTTCTACCTTCTACCTTCAGCTTTTTACCTTCTACCTTCGGTAAGTGCTTCTTGCCGAAGCCCAAATAACCCGTATTCTTTGTTATAGCTTAACTTGGATTTTTCAGAGAATTGGATTTTAAGCAAAATAGGTGCTATATTAGTTTTTCCAACACCTGATAATTTTTTTATAAAAAAACGCCAAATTATTGTATACTTGAAAATTGCGCGCAAGAAACCGTGACTTTAACTCGTGACGGTGGAAACACCGCAAAACGCCTCTGTAAAACCCGTGTCATACCTTTGGGTATTGTCAGGGGTAAAGAACAGGCAGTTAAATGAGTCAATAAAAAATTATTGCGCGGGCGTCGCCAAAAAGTAGCCACCGACTCAGCTCAATCTGAGCCAAGGGAGAGTGGCTGTCTCACTCCGCCATTAAAAATCAAGCTTTTTGCGGATAGCTCCCGAAAAGGTTGTCCTTCAAAATCCCCGTGTCTTGGGACTGTCTTGAGACTAGGGTGTATCAGTCAGGAACCTCAGCCCTGACGGCATGAGGCTTGAAGGAGAAATCTAACAAGCCATTCTGACCAGCCTAAGTCTTAATTGACTACGTTTTTTGAGTCACGACACCGGAGAATGCGAAGCTAGTTTTCCGCTCTGTCGCTAGTAGTTAAACAACTTTAAGGTCCCTGAAGTAGTGCTGCTAGCCTAACAAGCTCACTAAACATTGGCGAAGCTAACTTTACTCCGCAAGGAGAACGGGACAACCATATCCCGGCGGGGAGGCAACCCTACCTCCCCAACCCCGCAAGGGAATTGTAAAGCCGTCCTAGAAGGACGGGGTTTCAAACCCATAATTCTGATGAATACCTACTTCCAGCAACTGAACTATGGCAAATATTAAGTCCGCCGTCAAACGAGTCAAAATCGCCGAACGTAACCGCTTGTACAACAAATCTTACAAGTCAGCGGTCAAAACTTTGATGAAGAAGTATTTCGCTGCCGTAGACAAGTACGCCGCAGCTCCGAGCCCGGAATTAATGCAAGAAGTCCAGCAGCGAATGTCTGAGGCCTACAGCAAAATTGACAAAGCTGTCAAAAAAGGTGTACTCCACCGCAACAACGGCGCTCGCAAAAAGTCCCGCTTGGCAAGAACCCTCAAGCCACACGAAACATCCTCGGTAGCGTCTTAAGGAAGCAGAAAGTTCGGCAACGAAGCAGTGTACAAGATTGAAGGGATGGATGTTGAGGGAAGAAGTCAAGCGTGAAGAAGTCAAGCGTGAAGCAGGAAGAAGGAAGAAAGAAGACGGAAGATTTTTCCCGCACACTCTCTCCCACTCCAACTCCCAGACTCTCTCACTCCCCCCTCGCCCTATCCCACCAGGACTCTCCCGTATCACCTCTAATCTGCTTCCCCCATGCAGCTCATCGACACTCACGTTCATATCAACTTTGAAATCTACAAATCTGAGTTAGAAGCCATTCGAGAACGCTGGCGCGAAGCTGGTGTAGTTCGGCTGGTTCATTCTTGTGTAGAGCCAGAAGAGTTTGCCGGCATTCAAGCAATCGCCAACCAGTTTGCAGAAGTCTCGTTTGCGGTTGGACTCCACCCCCTAGATGCCGACAAGTGGAAAGACGAGACTGCAAGCCAGATTAGGGAATTAGCAAGTTCGGACTCTAGGGTAGTGGCGATCGGCGAAACCGGACTGGACTTTTATAAAGCTGACGATCGAGAACACCAGTTTAAAGTGTTTGAGGCACAGCTTGAAATCGCCCAGGAACTTGACAAACCAGTCATTATCCACTGTCGCGACGCCGCCGCCCCAATGGCCGAAATGCTGAGGAACTTTTGGCAAACACGCGGACCAGTGCGCGGGGTCATGCACTGCTGGGGAGGCACGCCCGAAGAAACCCAGTGGTTTTTAGACCTAGGTTTCTACATTAGTTTTAGCGGAACAGTCACCTTTAAAAAAGCCTTGCAAATACAAGAATCAGCTTGTATGGTAAATAGCGATCGCATCCTAGTCGAGACAGATTGCCCTTTTCTCGCCCCCGTACCCCAGCGGGGAAAACGCAACGAACCAGCCTACGTCTACTACGTAGCCGAGCAAGTTGCTAAATTGAGAGGAGTTTCTCTCTTAACTTTGTCCCAGCAGACAACCGAAAATGCCTGTCAGCTATTCGGCTTTTCTGTTTAGTTATAGCAGAACAGAGAAACGAGGAAAACAAGTTGATTTAAGAGCCAGCGATCGGGACAATCCCATTTCTATCCTGCCAGAAAAACCGGATTCATCCTTTATTGGAGATTCTTTTGGCGTTGCCTGTTGCGATCGGATTTGCGTCCTATAATAAAAAGAACCGACCGATCGGGCATTGGCTTAGTCTCCGCGACTGCGATGTCGCCCGGAAACTACCAACACAACGCGAGTACGCTAACCTTCGGGAGCGGTCAAAACTTCACGCAATACCTCAAACTTACACACTCAAACTTACACACTCAAACTTACACACTCAAACTTACACATCAGAAGAAACTTGGAACCTCAGCAATTTGGCAATAGCTGTCAAGTCAATTTTAGGAGTCAAAAGTGTAGGGAATTCACCCAGGGATACCACGAGATCAGAGCTAAAAGCATCTCGATCGAAACTAAAATCCGCACAAAAATACTGCGAGCCACCAGCAATAATAACCGTTGCAGCAGTTGGCAGGCGATCGAAAACATCATATAAATTCTCTCACACAATCCATCAAAAAAACGCAACAAGGTAAAAAAGCCCAGCCTTGGCGCCATGTAAAAAGCTAGAGCCACTGCGGAAAAAGGACACCCATGATCACTAAAGATTACACAGAATTCGCCTTCACCTTGCCCGATTTGATCGAAATCCAGCGGGCAAGTTTTCGCTGGTTCCTAGAAGCCGGACTGATCGAAGAACTCGACAGCTTCTCCCCGATTACAGACTACACGGGCAAGCTGGAACTCCACTTCATGGGCAAAGACTTCAAACTCAAGCGCCCCAAATATGATGTGGACGAAGCCAAGCGCCGGGACAGCACCTACTCGGTGCAAATGTACGTCCCCACCCGCCTGATTAACAAAGAAACAGGGGAAATCAAAGAACAAGAAGTCTTCATCGGCGATTTGCCATTGATGACCGAGCGCGGCACTTTCATTATCAACGGCGCCGAACGGGTAATTGTCAACCAAATCGTGCGTTCCCCCGGCGTGTACTACAAATCGGAAACCGACAAAAACGGTCGCCGTTCGTATAACGCCTCGCTCATTCCTAACCGCGGCGCTTGGCTGAAATTTGAAACAGACAAAAACGATTTAGTCTGGGTCAGAATCGACAAAACCCGCAAACTATCGGCTCAGGTGCTGCTCAAAGCCCTCGGACTCACAGACGGCGAAATCTACGACTCCCTGCGGCACCCGGAATACTTCCAAAAAACGATCGAGAAAGAAGGACAATTCGGCGAAGAAGAAGCTTTGATGGAGCTCTACCGCAAACTGCGTCCGGGTGAACCCCCCACCGTGGCGGGCGGCGAACAGCTCCTCCACTCGCGCTTTTTCGACCCCAAACGCTACGATTTGGGCAGAGTCGGCCGGTACAAACTCAACAAAAAATTGCGCTTGACAGTCCCCGATACAACGCGGGTGCTGACATCGCAAGATATCTTGACCGCGATCGACTACCTAATTAACCTCGAATTCGACATCGGCTCCACCGACGACATCGACCACTTAGGCAACCGTCGCGTCCGCAGTGTCGGAGAACTGCTGCAAAACCAAGTGCGCGTCGGACTCAACCGCTTAGAACGGATCATCCGCGAAAGAATGACCGTCTCGGATGCCGACTCCCTCAGCCCCGCTTCTCTGGTCAACCCCAAACCGCTGGTAGCAGCAATCAAGGAATTCTTCGGTTCCTCCCAGCTATCGCAGTTCATGGATCAAACCAACCCCCTGGCAGAACTGACTCACAAACGTCGGCTTTCCGCCTTGGGCCCTGGAGGTCTGACTCGCGAGCGCGCCGGGTTTGCAGTACGGGACATTCACCCGTCCCACTACGGCCGGATTTGCCCGATCGAAACACCAGAAGGCCCCAACGCCGGTCTGATCGGTTCCTTGGCAACCCACGCCCGCGTCAACCCCTACGGCTTCATTGAAACTCCTTTTTATCCAGTAGAAAAAGGACGGGTGCTGCGCGACAAAGCCCCCGTTTACATGACAGCCGATGAAGAAGACGATTTGCGCGTGGCGCCCGGAGACATCAGCCTCGACGAAAACAACAACCTCTTGGGCGAAACAGTAGCCGTCCGCTACCGCCAAGAGTTTACTACCACCACTCCGATGCAGGTGGACTACATGGCGATTTCGCCGGTGCAAATCGTCTCCGTAGCGACATCGCTGATTCCGTTCTTGGAACACGACGACGCCAACCGAGCTCTGATGGGCTCGAATATGCAGCGGCAAGCTGTGCCGCTACTGAAACCAGAACGGCCCCTCGTCGGTACGGGCTTGGAAGCTCAGGCCGCCCGAGATTCCGGGATGGTTGTGGTTTCCCGGATCGACGGCGAGGTGATTTACATCGACGCTACCCGGATTATTGTCAAACCCCTGGCTGTAGATGCCGAATCGAATTCCAGCGAAGAACATTTCCTGATTAAGGAATACGACGATCTCAAAGTCAAACAGCCCTCGGTTTGGAAGCAAAAATATGCTGGCTGCATCGAACACGAACTGCAAAAATATCAGCGCTCTAACCAGGATACTTGTTTAAACCAGCGTCCGCTGATTTATGAGGGCGATCGAGTCGTAGCAGGTCAAGTGCTCGCCGACGGTTCATCCACCGAAGGGGCAGAGCTCGCTCTGGGTCATAACATCCTCGTAGCTTATATGCCTTGGGAAGGCTACAACTACGAAGACGCCATGCTAATTAGCGAGCGTTTGGTGTACGAAGATGTCTACACTTCGATCCACATTGAAAAATACGAAATCGAAGCCCGCCAAACCAAACTCGGCCCCGAAGAAATCACCCGCGAAATTCCTAACGTCGGCGAAGACGCGCTGCGCCAGCTAGACGAACAAGGAATTATCCGCAAAGGTGCTTGGGTAGAAGCCAGCGACATCCTAGTCGGCAAAGTCACCCCCAAGGGCGAATCCGACCAACCGCCGGAAGAAAAACTGCTGAGGGCAATCTTCGGCGAAAAAGCCCGCGACGTGCGCGACAATTCCCTCCGCGTCCCTAACGGCGAAAAAGGCCGCGTGGTGGACGTGCGGGTGTTTACCCGCGAACAGGGCGACGAACTGCCCCCCGGCGCCAACATGGTCGTCCGCGTCTACGTGGCTCAAAAGCGGAAGATTCAAGTCGGCGACAAAATGGCCGGCCGCCACGGAAATAAGGGTATTGTGTCCCGGATTCTGCCGATGGAGGATATGCCTTATTTGCCCGACGGGACTCCCGTTGACATAGTGCTCAATCCCTTGGGCGTACCGTCGCGGATGAACGTGGGTCAGATTTTTGAGTGCTTGCTGGGATGGGCGGGCGAAAATCTGTCGATGCGGTTCAAGATGGTGCCTTTTGATGAAATGCACGGGGCTGAAAAGTCGCGCGAAACCGTACACGGCAAGTTACAGGAGGCGCGCGAAAAAACCGGCAAGCCTTGGGTGTTTAATGAAAAGCACCCCGGCAAGACTATTGTCTACGATGGCCGAACTGGGGAACCGTTCGATCGCCCGATCACAGTCGGCATCGCCTATATGCTGAAGCTGGTTCACTTGGTAGACGATAAGATCCACGCCCGCAGCACGGGCCCTTACTCGCTGGTAACGCAGCAGCCTTTGGGCGGCAAAGCACAGCAGGGGGGTCAGCGGTTCGGAGAAATGGAAGTCTGGGCTCTGGAAGCGTTCGGCGCAGCTTATACTTTGCAAGAGTTGCTGACTGTGAAGTCGGACGATATGCAGGGGCGGAATGAAGCGCTGAATGCGATCGTCAAAGGCAAAGCCATTCCGCGCCCCGGTACGCCTGAATCTTTCAAGGTGCTGATGCGGGAGTTGCAATCTTTGTGCTTGGATATTGCTGTGCACAAGGTGAATACGTCCGACGAGGGCAGCGAGCACGTTGAGGTGGATTTGATGGCGGATGCTGGGGGCAAGCGATCGCCCTCCCGGCCTACTTACGAATCCCTTTCTCGTGACGAACTTGACGATGATTAGGCATTAAAGATTGTCGATTAAAGATTAAAGATTTTTTGACAGCATTCAATTCTTTAATCTTTAATCGGCAATCTCAAATTAAAATGCCTCAGCAGTGTTCGTACCACTGCTGAGGCGAATCAACGCTCTAAACAGGAGAGACGCTGAACATGAATATTGTAACAGTTGTCCCAGGAATTCAAGGAGAAGTTGACCGGGCGACGGGCTGTATTAATTGGCAAGGGAGCAAGTTTGGCAACGGTTACGGGCGCAAGTGGATCGATGGCAAAACAGTATTAGTCCACCGTTTAGTCCTCGAATCAAAAATAGCAGGATTCCTCGGTTCCGGTTATTTTGGTTGCCATACCTGCGACAATCGAAGCTGCATCAACCCGGCACATCTGGTAGCTGGAACTGCTGCTGAGAATACCGGGCAGATGATTGGGCGCGATCGCAAAACTCCCAGACGCAAAAGTATTCCCGGTATTGGCATATTGTCGATCGCACAACTACGGGAAATTCAGACTAAATATTTATCTGGAACCATCAAGAACCACCTAGCAAAAGAGTATGGAGTACAACATGAAACTATTACTAAGATACTTCAGACAAATATTCCCGATAACTTCACTACAGTTTCACCCAATTTTTTAGGAGAAATTCAAGACAGCGGCTGCATCATTTTCTCAGGTGGAAAGGATGGTCAAGGTTATGGCAGATACTGGAAAAATGGGAAATTAAAATCAGTTACCCGTGCTGTTTTAGCCGAGAAATTAGGATATGAACTTCCGACTTCGATGGATGCTTGTCATACCTGCGACAACCCCAGTTGCATCAATCCAGAACACCTTTGGGCAGGTACTCGCACTCAAAATTTGTTAGATGCTTCTAAGAAAGGACGCACTCAAGGAAAAAGTCATCCTCTTTCCAATGCCAAATTAGATTGGGAAAAGGTGCGAGAAATTCGACAAAAGCTAGCAGCAGGAGAGAGGATGAAGGATGTAGCACAGGAATACAGTGTCGGCCGCAAAACCATACACGATATTAAATATCACGTCACTTGGAAGGAAGCAGGCGAAGAGGTTCCAGTTCCTCGCATGGGTGGATATCTTGAACGAAAATTGACTTTCGAGCAAGCTCTTGAGGTACGAAAAAGGATTAGAGATAGAGAATCAATCTCTAAAATAGCTGATGACTTAAAAGTATCCTCAAGTGTTATCTATGATATTAAAAATAATATCACATATAAAGGAGTAAAAGAGTGATTTAAACCTAAAAAAAGGACAGAAAAAAGATAAACCACCCCAAATAATCTACTGTAAATTATCAATTGGAGTCAAGAATGGCTAAAATAGAACAACGCTTTGATTACGTCAAGATCGGGTTAGCTTCACCCGAAAGAATTCGACAGTGGGGAGAGAGGACTTTACCCAACGGTCAGATAACTGGAGAGGTGACAAAACCAGAAACAATTAATTATCGCACGTTAAAACCTGAAATGGATGGCTTGTTTTGCGAGCGCATTTTTGGGCCTGCAAAAGATTGGGAATGTCATTGTGGGAAGTACAAACGAGTTCGTCATAGAGGCATTGTTTGCGAAAGATGCGGTGTAGAAGTCACTGAATCTCGCGTCCGCCGTCACCGGATGGGATTTATCAAATTAGCGGCTCCCGTAGCTCACGTTTGGTATCTCAAAGGCATCCCAAGTTACATGGCAATTCTGTTAGATATGCCGCTCCGAGATGTCGAACAAATCGTGTATTTCAATGCCTACGTTGTCCTAAATGCAGGTAATGCAGAGAAGCTGCAATACAAGCAATTGCTCACCGAAGATGCTTGGCTGGAAATAGAAGACGAACTTTACAGCGAAGATTCCACACTCACAGGCGTAGAAGTAGGCATAGGTGCCGAAGCTTTGCAAGTTTTGCTGCAAAATATTCCGCTAGAAAGTGAAGCGGAAAAGTTGCGGGAAGATATTGCTAATGCTAAAGGGCAAAAACGGGCAAAGTTAATTAAACGCTTGCGGGTTATTGACAATTTCATCGCTACGGGTTCTCAACCCGATTGGATGGTGCTCAATGTGATTCCGGTGATTCCCCCCGACTTGCGGCCAATGGTGCAGTTAGACGGCGGCCGTTTTGCAACCAGTGACCTCAACGACCTCTATCGGAGAGTCATCAACCGCAATAACCGGTTAGCCAGACTGCAAGAAATTCTGGCGCCGGAGATTATCATCCGCAACGAAAAGCGGATGCTGCAAGAAGCAGTGGATGCGCTGATTGACAACGGTCGCCGGGGACGGACGGTGGTGGGGGCAAACAATCGGCCGCTGAAGTCGCTGTCGGACATCATTGAAGGGAAACAAGGTCGCTTCCGACAAAACTTGCTGGGGAAACGGGTTGACTACTCCGGACGATCGGTGATTGTAGTGGGGCCGAAACTGAAAATTCATCAGTGCGGTTTGCCGAGAGAAATGGCGATCGAACTTTTCCAGCCCTTCGTCATCCACCGCCTGATCCGCCAAGGATTGGTCAACAACATCAAAGCAGCCAAAAAACTGATCCAGCGCAACGATCCTAGTGTTTGGGACGTGCTTCAGGAAGTGATTGAAGGACACCCAGTAATGCTGAACCGGGCCCCCACCCTGCACCGTTTGGGGATTCAAGCCTTTGAGCCGATTTTGGTAGACGGGAGGGCAATTCAGCTTCACCCGCTAGTCTGTCCGGCCTTTAACGCCGACTTTGACGGCGACCAAATGGCCGTGCACGTGCCATTGTCTCTGGAATCTCAGGCCGAAGCACGCTTGCTGATGCTGGCTTCTAACAACATTATGTCGCCGGCTACTGGGAGACCGATCGTTACTCCTTCTCAAGATATGGTGCTCGGTTGCTATTACTTGACAGCCGAAAATCCTGACGCTCAAAAAGGAGCCGGTCACTATTTCTCCAACCTCACCGACGCTGTTGTGGCTTACGAACAAGGAGTTGTTGATTTGCATTCTTATGTGTGGGTGAGGTTTCAAGGCGCCATAGAAAATGCAGAACCGGAGGGAGAACCGCTGAAAGTCGAACGATCGACCGACGGTATAGTGACGAAAGAATACAAGTTCCGCCGGGAACGCGTTGACCCAGAAGGCAAAGTAATCAATCAATTCATTCGCACTACTCCGGGCAGGATTATCTATCACCAAACCATCGAATCGGTAATTAACAATTAGAAATCGGTAAGAGGTAAGAAGTAAGAGGTAACAGGTAATGGGTAATAACTGGCTAATAATTGCTAACAAATAATGGCGATCTAAGACAGAAAAATTACCCATTATTACTTAACAATACTGCGGCTCCGGTGTTACCGCTCGAAGTCGAAGGGCAAAAAAAGTTACCAATTACCAATTAAGTAGGTAGGTGAAAATAAACTTTCTTATGGGAAAGGCAATCTTGGTGCATTCATCTCCTAGCGAATGCTCTCTTTCTTACTCAAGCTAAACCAACCCCACAAAATGCTTGTTATTTTTTCCTTCTCGCTCCACTTGCTCGCTTACCCACTTACCAACAACCAACTACCAACACCTCGGCTGCCCGGTTCCTGAACCCTTGGGGTTTCGATCGGGAAAACCCAAATCGAACAGCAGAAAAAGTTACCAATTACCAATTACCACCACTCAGAAAAATGACAGAAAATAAAGAAATTGTTTTTCGCAATCGAGTTGTTGACAAAGGTCAGCTCAAAAAGTTAATTTCTTGGTCTTTCATGCACTACGGAACGGCCCGTACAGCCCAAATGGCCGATAAACTCAAGGACTTGGGTTTCCGGTTTGCAACACGAGCGGGAGTTTCGATTAGCGTAGACGATTTGCAGGTGCCGCCATCAAAACGATCGCTCCTAGATGCAGCCGAAGAAGAAATCCGCATCACCGAACAAAAATACACCAGAGGCGAAATCACCGAAGTCGAACGCTTCCAAAAAGTAATCGACACCTGGAACAGCACCTCAGAAGACCTCAAAGACGAAGTAGTCAAAAACTTCCGAGCCACAGACCCCCTAAACTCGGTGTACATGATGGCCTTCTCTGGAGCACGGGGGAACATTTCTCAGGTGCGGCAGTTGGTGGGAATGCGGGGATTGATGGCAGACCCGCAAGGGGAAATTATCGACCTACCAATCAAAACCAACTTCCGTGAGGGACTCACCGTCACCGAATACATCATCTCCTCCTACGGTGCTCGCAAAGGCCTAGTAGATACAGCGTTGCGGACGGCAGACTCTGGCTATCTTACACGTCGCTTGGTGGATGTGTCGCAGGATGTAATTGTCCGGGAAGTAGACTGCGGCACCCAGCGGGGAATTCGAGTGCGGCCGATGACAGACGGAGCAACGGTGCTGATTCCCCTCAAGGACAGGCTGCTGGGGCGGGTGTTTGCCAAAGATGTGGTGCACCCCAAAACCGGGGAAATTGTGGCCTACGGCGACGAAAAAGCTGTCCGAAATCAGCCAATTACTGAGGAGTTGGCGGGGGAAATTGGTAATTCTGGGGTGGGGGAGGTGTTTTTACGATCGCCCCTGACCTGCGAATCAACCCGATCGGTTTGTCAGCACTGCTACGGCTGGAGTCTGGCGCATTTGAAAATGGTAGACATGGGAGAAGCCATCGGGATTATTGCCGCCCAGTCGATCGGGGAACCCGGAACCCAACTCACCATGCGTACCTTCCACACCGGCGGCGTATTCACCGGAGAAGTCGCCAAACAAGAACGCGCCCCTACAAGCGGCGTAGTCAAATTCAAGAACTTGCGTACTCGATCGTTCCGCACCAGACACGGCGAAGAAGCACTGGTCGCCGAGAACAACGGCAAACTGGTATTTGAGGGCGACGGATTTGAAGAAGGGAAATCCGGGGCCAAAAATCAAAAACTGAAAATCGAACTAGCGATCGTCCAGGGTTCTACCCTGATGGTCAAAGACGGACAGCGCGCCATACCCGGCCAAGTATTAGCAGAAGTGCCGATCGTCGGACGCGCCGCCCGCAAAACCACCGAAAAAGTCACCACAGACGTAGCCTCCGACCTAGCCGGAGAAGCCAAATTTGCCGACTTAGTACCAGAAGAAAAAACCGATCGCCAAGGCAACACCACCCGCACCGCCAGCAAAGGCGGACTCATTTGGATACTCTCAGGAGAAGTCTACAACCTGCCCCCCGGCGCCGAACCAGCAGTGAAAAATGGCGATCGCATTCCCGCCGAAAGCGTCATAGCCGAAACCAAACTCGTCTCCGAACATGGCGGCGTAGTCCGCATCGCCGACCCCAGAGAAATAGAAATAATCACCGCCCAAGTCCTCCTCGACCAAGCAGTAGTCCGCGCCGAAAGCACAGGCGGCCGCGACCACTACACGATCGAAACATCCTCCAAACAGCGGTTTTCCCTCAAAACAGCCCCAGGGAGCAAAGTCATCAACGGGGAAGTAGTGGCCGAACTGCTCGACGACAGCTACCGCACAGCCACAGGAGGCATCGTCAAATACGGCGGAGTCGAAGTCCACAAGCGCGGCAAAGCCAAACTTGGCTACGAAGTCGTCAAAGGCGGCACCCTGCTGTGGATACCGGAAGAGTGCCACGAAGTCAACAAAGATATTTCTCTGCTGCTGGTGGAAGACGGCCAGTACGTAGAGGCCGGTACAGAAGTCGTCAAAGACATCTTCTGCCAAACCAGCGGAGCAGTAGAAATCACCCAGAAAAACGACATCCTCCGGGAAATTGTCATCAAACCGGGCACCCTCCATGTAGTAGACCGCCCCCCCCTAACATTAGGCGAAGGTCAAATTGTCAACGCCGGCCAAGAAATTTTCCCAGGCTTGGTTGCGGAGGAGTTGGGCTATGCCGAGTATATCGAAACCCCCGAAGGCCCGGCTTTGTTGCTGCGGCCCGTCGTGGAATTTCCCGTACCCGACAAGCCTCCCGTGCCTTCTCAGACGGCCCTCAACGAGTCGATTTCTTTGAAAGCAGTGCAGCGGCTTCCTTACAAAGATGGGGAACGGGTGAAGTCTGTGGAGGGATTGGAACTGCTGCGGACTCAGCTTATTTTGGAAATTGGTTCGGGGGCTCCGCAACTGGCGGCGGATATTGAGCTGTTGCCGGATGAGGAAGATGCTGCGGCTTTTGGGGCCGACGGTTCTGGGCCGGCTTGGGGCTCGGCTGAAGATATTGTTGCGTCGCAGGAGTTGGCGGTGGCTGGGGATGATGGGGGCCCCCCTGCTTCCAAGACTTTCCGCTTGCAGCTAGTCATTTTGGAATCGCTGGTGATTCGGCGGGATGTCTCTGCTGACCCGACTCAGGGAAGCACTCACACGCGGCTGTTGGTCGAGGATGGACAGTCGATCGCACCGGGAGCAGTAGTCGCCCGCACCGAGATTCTCTGCAAGGAAGCAGGTATCGTTCGAGGCATCCGTGAGGGGCTAGGCGAACCAGTGCGCCGGCTGTTGGTGATGCGAGATGCCGATTCTATTTCCATCTCTGTGGCGGGTACCCCGGATGTGAGTCCCGGTCAACTGCTGGTAGCCGGTACCGAAATAGCTCCGGGGGTTGTTCTGGAAGAATCCGGCCAAGTTGTGAAAGTTGTCCCTGCCTCGGAGACAGAACCGACCAAACTCTTGCTCAGAGTAGCCCGTCCTTACCGGGTTTCGGCGGGTGCAGTCCTGCACGTGGACGACGGCGACTTGGTGCAGCGGGGCGACAATTTGGTGATTCTGGTATTTGAGCGAGCAAAGACTGGGGATATCATTCAGGGTTTGCCACGGATTGAGGAACTTCTGGAAGGACGGAAGCCGAAGGAAGCTTGTATTTTAGCCAAGCGGCCGGGGACGGCTCGTGTGGTTACGGATGACGATGTTGTGGAACTGGCGGTGATTGAGGATGACGGCCGGATTGAGGAGTATCCTTTGTTGCCTGGTCAAAATCCGATCGTTTCTGACGGACAGCGCGTAGGCGTCGCCGAAGCCTTGACCGACGGGCCTGCCAACCCTCACGAAATACTCGAAGTATTCTTCCACGTACTCAAAGAGCGGCAATCTACCTTTGAAGCAGCCTTAGAGAGTTTCCAACAAGTGCAGACATTTCTAGTAAACGAAGTGCAGTCGGTTTATCAGTCTCAGGGCGTCGATATTTCCGACAAACACATCGAGGTAATCGTCCGGCAGATGACCAACAAAGTCAGGATGGAAGATGGCGGCGATACCACCATGCTCCCCGGTGAGTTGGTGGAATTGCGGCAGGTGGAGCAGGTGAACGAAGCCATGTCTATTACTGGCGGGGCGCCGGCAGACTATACTCCCGTGTTGCTGGGGATTACTAAGGCCTCGCTGAATACTGATAGCTTCATCTCCGCTGCTTCGTTCCAGGAGACTACGCGGGTGTTGACTGAGGCTGCGATCGAGGGTAAGTCTGACTGGCTGCGGGGCCTGAAGGAAAATGTGATTATCGGCCGCTTGATTCCCGCGGGTACTGGGTTCAATGCCTATGAGGATGCTGGAGTCCAGGATGCGGGCTTTGATGGTGCTGTGTTTGATGACGACATCCACGATTTGCAGGAGGATGTTGTGCTTGACGATCGAACTGCCCGTCGTGCTTATACGATCGAAAGCGGCTATGAAATTGGCCGCGGAGCCGATATTGAGCCTGATGAGGATTTTGAGGAAGTTGAGGTTGATGAAGATGAGTTTGTCCCTGAGTCTGAAGACGATGCTTTGGGGTCTGATGTTGACGATGATGATGATATTGGTTTTGATTTTGATGAGGATGAAGACTAATCTCGTGTTTTGAGATTGCATGAAGCGAGTGAATGGTGTTGCGCTCGCTGAGGATAAGTTTGTTCCACGGGCGCCGCACACTCCTATTTCATGAGTTGAAAAATCTCAAATTTTTCCTCAGAAATTACAAGTCCGAACTCATAGCATTGTGCTGCAAGGACATCGAAAGGAAGAAGGAAGAAGAAAGATTCAGAGTTTAAGCAAACTTTGTAAATAAGAGAGTTTTAATTGTTTGTTGGTTTAAACAAACAATTCTTTCTTCCTTCTTCCTTTTTCCTTCTTCCTTCTTATTCCAATACCGTTCAGTTAGTGCTAAAAAAACCGCTCGTGTGTAGGTTGGGTTGAGGAACTAAACCCAACATTTTCGCTACAATTTCCCTTAACCCAACCGTATTGCTTCTTATTCCTTATTCATGTATGGTTCACTCAATCAGGCAGCAAAGCCTTGATTTGATTCACAAACTCTTGATGGTCTACCACAGGTTTAGAGATGTAACCGTCGGCACCGCTTTGATCCAGAAATGTTTCTTTATCACCAGCCATCGCGTGAGCCGTTACCAAAATAATCGGCAGCGAGGCCGTTTGGGGGTCAGCTTTGAGCAGTTGAGTAATCTTAATCCCGTCAACAGATTTGCCCTGGTACACGCTGCGCGAAAGAGACACATCCATTAAAATCAAATCAGCTTCGCCGTTGGCAGCAATCTTCATCACCTCTTCAACATTTTCCGTGTGCTTCACGGCTAAGCCCCCCCGCTTAGTCAGAATTTTGGAAAAAACCCGAGCATTAACCAAATCGTCCTCTACAATCAGAACGGTTTTCATAAATAAATATGGGAAGTATAGAAACTTTGTGACTTTAGTCCAAAGAGGAACACGGCACGGGGACTACATCCCCGTCAAAAATGCAGAGTTTTTAGCGCCATCAGCCGGGAACCCTGCAAAACCCGTATGTATATCCTTGAGCCACTAGCTGTGAGAGGGTTTACAGATGCCTAGAAGCATCCAGTACCATCATTTAGACTACTACACACAGACAGTTTAGTTCTTTTTTATCAAAAATTTGGGTTTAAAACCCTGTCCTTCTAGGACAGCTTTAATTTCTTAAAACTTTTTTCAAAAAGTCCGATAAGTTCCGATATCTGGGGTATAGTATAAAAGTCAAGGTCAAATTCGCAATGCCCTCGTGAAACAGGACATGAGACACACTTTTAGGCATAAACCGGGGGACGCAGAGCAGCGAAAACTCTTTAAACAGCTAGAGGCTGAATTCAGTAAGTCTTAAACCAGTCAAAACAAACTATTTTTAGGATTGTTAAGTAGGGTAGGGCATACCCAAACTCTAGATAAGTATTCTAGTACGCTTTTGGAGACAGACCCGCTGGGGTGGCTGCGAATCAGGCTCGTTAATTGGTAGGATTCTACGGTTGAAAAGTCGGAGTATTGCCTTTCATGACGCAACACTTAAAGGTTAGTCGCTGAATTAAGAATCCCCGCACCTTGATAGTCGGGGAGTGTCAAAACTAGACCTGGCACTGGTGAGAGTCTCAAGATTCTCAGGTAGCAGGTTTCTAGTACAATCCAGGACGGATGGACGACGCCTCGAAACCGGGTTTTTGATCGTTTCGGCGGGCTATAACGAACTCTTGCTATGAAAAAACCCGGTTTCTGACTACCCGTGCGTCCTGGACTATAGTATCCTCTGTTTCGGTCAAGCCTTCGGCTTCTACCATTTTAGATTTTAGATTTTAGATTTTAGATGGGAACTGATTGACTGGATATCCGTTTGGAACACGGGCCTACAGTTGCATTATTTTTTGAACTGGTATTAGATTCGGGAATGTGTGATAATTATTTTCCTTCCTTCTCATTAGAATCAAGCCATGTTTATTCACATACTCCCGTCGCCACAGCCTTTGAAGTAGCGAATCTAGCGGGGATTGTTGGAGATTCCTAATACTCAGTTTTAACCCCTCAAAACGGCTGAAAATATCCACGCTTGCGTTCATCAAGGGGATGTCAGACTAGGAGATATCGCCAGGAGAGCTTTTGACTGATGAATTCATCAATATCGGCATTTTTGACACTCTCAGCGAGTCAGGGCCACGCTGTATGGTTGAATAAGCCCAAAACTTGGACTTCACTCATAGTCCAGTCGCCTCTACACGCTCAGACCAAGTACCAGTACCAGAGATATTCCAATTCCGCTTACTTTTCTTTTTTAATAGTTTCGGAGTCCATCAGGCTTGCCAAAATACGGTAAGCTCGATCGTCTACCATTGCTGCTCGATCCACGCTACGGCTGTACCGAGACGAGATCAATCTGGGGTTTCTCCTGAATATAATATTTCTTCGTGTAGATGGTTATTCCTAATTGCAATTAAATTCTATCATGGATTGACGGGGACTCAAGTCCCTCGTGACGCTTTCCTAGGAAGAGCTAAAGCCTCACTACGTTCTGAGTTTCTGGCATTCCGTGCTCTCCTGTGAATCAACCTTCTCACGGCAGAAGGTAAATAGACAGGTAGGCGCAAAGGTCGGCAACATAGAGGTTAGGGTAAGAGTGGAGAGTAAGAGGCAAGTGTTGCCCGTCTTCGGGACTCTGATTCTGCTTTCACAAGTTAAGTTTATTTTTATTCTTCAACTGGGCGGTTGGGTCGAACTTTCGGTTCGCCTGCGGCAAAGGCTTTTCAATCGAGACAGGGAACCTCGGCATTATTGACAGAGGCTGTTTTCACTCAGGAATTAACGGACACAAGGACTCATGGCTAAACAACTCAACCTACTTTCCGGGCAAGTAATTTCTACGCCTCTGCACGCCGAGATGCAGCAATCGTACCTCGAATATGCCATGAGTGTGATCGTCGGGCGAGCTTTGCCTGATGTCCGCGACGGTTTAAAACCTGTTCACCGTCGAATTTTATATGCGATGCACGAACTCGGTCTGACGCCAGACCGACCTTACCGTAAGTGCGCCCGGGTAGTTGGAGATGTTTTGGGAAAATATCACCCCCACGGCGACCAATCGGTTTACGACGCTCTGGTACGCATGGTTCAGGAGTTTTCGAGCCGCTATCCTTTACTGGCGGGTCACGGCAATTTCGGTTCGGTGGACAACGATCCGGCGGCTGCTATGCGCTATACGGAAACTAGGCTGGCACCGATCGCCCACGAAGCTATGCTAACCCAAGTCGGCGATGCAACTGTTGATTTTACTGGAAACTTTGACAATTCGCAGCAGGAACCGACGGCGCTGCCTGCTCAGTTGCCGTTTCTGTTACTCAACGGCTGTACGGGCATTGCTGTCGGGATGGCAACTAATATCCCGCCACACAATTTGGGGGAGGTGGTAGACGGTTTAATTGCTTTGATTGAAAACCCGGAACTATCCGACGAGAAGTTGATAGAACTGATTCCGGGCCCAGATTTTCCAACCGGAGGGGAAATCGTTGCTACAGAGGGCATTGTTGACGCCTACACTAAGGGTCGAGGCAGCATTGCGGTCAGGGGTGTGGCCGGGGTGGAAGAGGTGCCAGGTAATCGCAAGGTGCGTACTAAAACGGCGATCGTGGTGACGGAATTTCCGTTTCAGGTAAATAAGGCGGCTTGGATTGAAAAGGTGGCGGAGTTGGTCAATGCTGGCCGCCTTGACGGTATTTCTGATTTGCGTGACGAGAGCGATCGCGAAGGCATTCGAGTGGTGATTGAACTCAAGCGGGAATTTACCCCAGAAGCGGTTCTGGCTCGTCTTTATCAACAAACTGACCTACAAACAAATTTTGGCGCGATTTTGCTGGCAATTGTCAACGGTCAACCCCGACAGTTGACGCTGAGACAATTGTTGCAAGAATTTCTGGATTTCCGGGAAGTGACTCTTACCCGCCGCTACAATTACGAGTTGCAAGCAGCAGAACGCCGCTGTCATATTGTCGAAGGCTTAATGTTGGCTTTGACAAATCTCGATACAGCGATCGACATTCTCAGAAATTCTCCTGACGGCACTACTGCTAAGCAAACTTTGCAAGTTCGCCTCAATTTGAGCGAAAGTCAAGCTGATGCGATTTTGGCGATGCCTATGCGTAGGCTGACTGGTTTGGAAAGGCAAAATTTGCAGTCTGAGTTTGATGAGTTGATGGCTAATATTCAAGAATTGCAGCGCTTGTTGAGCGACAGGCGCGAACTTTTGAAGGCTTTAAAGAAGGAATTTCGATCGCTCAAACGCAAGTACGCTGACCCCCGCCGCACTAAATTCGCCAATGGAACCGCACGCGCAGCAAACGCTGAATCACAATTTGCTGGTAAGAAAAATTCTGGGGTGAAGCAGTTGTCGCCGGCAACGATTCAGCCTAACTTATTGCCCGTTCTAGAGGCAGAGGAAACTATTGTTGAATTTTCGCACAAGCAGTACGTGCGACGCTTGCCGGCTGGGGAAAAGCCACGCTCGAAAAGTCGCGAAAAATCGGTTTCAGCTTTAGAAAAAAATGAAGATTTTATTGTGACGGCAAATCTGACGAAAACCGATCGCACTTTGGTTGTCTTAACTCCTAACGGCAAAGCTTACCCGCTGAAAGTGGCCGACATTCCTAGTAGTAGCGCCAAAGACCGGGGAACGCCGATCGTTAGTTTGTTGTCGCCGAGTGCTACTAAAGAAAGTGCCGGTCGCGCTTTGTCGGAAATCACAGTTGCACACTTTATTTTGCCGGAAAATTCGGAAGCGGCAGATTTAGTAACTCTGACTCAGCAAGGGAAAATTAAGCGCTTGCCGATGCAGGAATTTGCTGATTTGACTAATCGCGGCGTTACATTGGTTAAACTCAAGGAGGACGATCGCCTGCGCTGTGCGAGTCTGGCTAAAGTCGGCGAGCAAGTGGCGATCGCAACTTCAGGAGGCCGAGTCCTCCGATTTGAGATTGATGATGAACAACTGCCGCCAATGGGCCGCGCGGCCCAGGGATCTCAAGTAACCAGGTTGCGGAAGCAGGAAGAGTTGGTGGGTTGCATCACTCTCGACGCGAACGACAGTCTGGTGCTATTTTCCGAGTTGGGTTGGGCAAAACGAATGCCTGCAGGTTCTGTCAGACTTACTAACCGGGGCGAAATTGGCACTCAAGCTTTTCGTTTCTCAGAGCCTAAAGATGCTTTAGTTGGCTTGCTGCAGGCTGTTCCGGGTACGGATGTCAAACTTTTTACTAATTCGGGCCGCCTGCTGCGATCGACTATTGATGCTATAGCTTTTTGGGGGAAAGATGCTGCGGGCGATCGGGTTTTTGACCTCAATCCAGGTGAAAAAATTATCAAAGTTATCAGCAGTCAATAGTCATTAGTCATTGGTCATTATTCGCTGTGCCTCGATTGAGACTTGGCCTTGTTGCCTTCGAGCGTCTACGTCCAATTCTATTCCCCATTAAGCCTTGTTCCCAGGCTCTGCCTGGGAATACATACCCGGAGGCTCTGCCTCCAATTCCCCAATCTAATATCTAAAATCTAAAATCTAAAATTGTTTAATGGCGCAAGTTGTATTAGAAAATATCTACAAAAGTTTTCCGCTCCGCCAAGGAGAACAGGAAAAAGAAGCAAACACCGTCGCAGAAAGTGTCTCGCCTATAGCCGATCGCCCTGCGTCTAACAGCGTTTTGCGGCGCATTAACCTAACGGTCGAAGACGGCGAATTCATGGTGCTGGTGGGGCCTTCTGGCTGCGGAAAAAGCACTTTGCTGCGCTCGATCGCCGGTTTGGAAGTTTTGACTGCCGGCAATATTTGGGTGGGCGATCGGCTGGTTAACGATTTGCCTCCTAAAGACCGAGATATCGCTATGGTATTTCAAAATTATGCTCTCTATCCTCACTTAACAGTTTACGATAATCTCGCCTTTGGATTGCGCCGCTCGGAAAGAGAGAAAGAAGAAGAAAGAAGGAAGAAGGAAGAGGGAAGAAGGAAGAAGGAAGAAGGGATAAGGGGAAAGATACAAGGAGAAGAAGAAAGCATCCCGAAGATAGAAACAATTAGGAAGAAGGTAGAAAAGGTTATTAATGATTTAGCTTCTAATTCTTTAAAAAATCCTCTAAGTTATCCTTGGTTTGAGGACTTTTTAGGAGGAGCGACTCGCAAGTTGCCTCCGGGTTTGCGCTATTTGTCGGAACGGGAAAAGGCGGTAGGAAAACGAGTGCGGGAGGTGGCTGAATTATTGCAAATAGAATCTCTTTTAAATCGCTTGCCGAAACAACTTTCGGGAGGGCAAAAACAGCGGGTAGCTTTGGGTAGGGCGATGGCTAGAAATCCTGAAGTTTTTTTGATGGACGAACCGCTATCGAATCTTGATGCGAAATTGAGGGCCCAAACGAGATCGCAAATTGTGCAGTTGCAGCGACAGTTGGGAACTACAACTATTTATGTCACTCACGACCAAACTGAGGCGATGACTATGGGCGATCGGATTGCTATTATGAAGGTCGGCCAGATTCAGCAAGTAGCTCAACCTCTAGAGCTTTACAACAAGCCGGCTAATCTGTTTGTTGCTGAGTTTATCGGTTCTCCGCCGATGAATTTTTTGTCGGTGCAATTTACTGCTCCGTTGTTGATTTCTCACCCGCAATTTCGCTTTACTTTACCCGATATTTGGGCAAAAAGTCTACAACAATATGACGGGCGAGGGCTAATTTTGGGCATTCGGCCCGAACATCTGAGCATTAACCCTCCGGCTACCAAAAATCTTTCGGTACAAGTGGAAATTGTAGAGGCTTTGGGACACGAAACTTATTTGGGAGTTTGTTTGACGGATGCTCCGGCGGTGCGGATGCAAGTGCGGGTTCCTCCTGAGCGATCGATCCGAGTTGGCGAGGAGCTTTGGCTGGCCATCGCCCATGACAAAATTCACTTGTTCGACCCTGATACCGAGTTGGCTATTTTTCCTCGTTAGGCAAAATCATCAAGGTCGATCGACCGTTGTGACCGATATCACTAATCACAAGCTTGCATTTTTATCAAGGAATGTTATATTTATTTACATAAGCCTTACAAAAGTTAACGAAAGGAGTTCGCACTATGCAAGAACAAAAACGCAACGCTTGGAACTGGGGCTTCAGCGAAGGAGCCGAAAATTGGAACGGTCGTTTGGCGATGATTGGTTTCTCTGCCGCTGTCATCATCGAATTGGTTTCCGGTCAAGGTCTGCTTCACTTTTGGGGCGTGATGTAATTTTCAAGTTAAGACTTTTGTGACACTGCAAAGCTTGGGAGTTCCGTTACGGACTCCCAAAATTTTGACAGCGCGATGTGGGCCACAAATAGCCAATTGCTCCCTGCAGTTAGCAGCACAAAATTTAACAGCTATAGCTCAAACCGGGGCGGGGGGTCTCCCCCCCAAAAAAAGAGTGCGAATCACTCTTTTGGGTGATGCTAGCAAATTACTCTAGCGGATATATTCTTTCAAGATGCTGTTCCGGTTGGGATGGCGCAACTTCCGCAGAGCTTTAGCCTCGATTTGGCGAATCCGCTCGCGGGTGACGTTAAAGATTTGACCAATTTCCTCCAAGGTCTTCATCCGTCCGTCATCTAAGCCGTAACGCAGCCGCAGTACATCCCGTTCTCGAGGGCTGAGAGTATCCAAAACGCTTTCCAAGTCTTCCCTGAGCAAGTTTTTCGAGACTTGATCTTCTGGCGTTTCCCCGTCAGATTCAATAAAGTCTCCCAGACGCGAGTCTTCCTCTTTGCCGATCGGAGTTTCTAGAGAGATGGGCAACTGTGCGGACTTAGCAATGAACCGCAACTTCTCGATCGTCATTTCCATGCGGGTAGCAATTTCTTCTTCCGTAGGCTTGCGACCCATTTCCTGAGACAGGAGTTTGGTAGTTTTCTTGATCCGCGAGATGGTTTCGTAAAGGTGAACAGGTAGGCGGATAGTGCGCGATTGGTCGGCGATTGCCCGGGTGATGGCTTGACGTATCCACCAAGTTGCGTAGGTAGAAAACTTGTAGCCTTTTTCGTGATCGAATTTTTCAGCGGCCCGGATTAGACCCAAAGAGCCTTCCTGAATCAAATCTTGGAAAGACAAACCGCGATTCATGTATTTTTTGGCGATCGACACCACCAAACGCAGGTTTGATTGCACCATTTTCTCCTTTGCCCGACGGCCGACGTGAAGTCGGTGACGGAATGCAGGAAGTGCCATATCTACAGCATTCGCCCATTCGCTGTCTTTGGGTTCGCGGTTATACTCTTCGAGCAGTTGTTCTCGAACTCGCTCTAATTCCAGCAAATCTGCTATCTTGCGCGCTAGTTCAATCTCTTCGTCAGCTCGCAGCAGTCGAATCCGACCGATTTCTTGCAGGTAAAGACGAATAGAGTCTTCAGTATAATGCTTTTTCTTTGCCTGTGCCCGACGGCGGGCTTTGGCGCCTTTGCCAGATTTAGTGTCGTCCTCAGATTGAGAGTCCAAGAATTCTTCTCGATCGTCTTCTTCGTCGATAAAGAGTTCCAACTCGCTCTCAGGTAGAACGCTTTCGGCGCCCCGAAGCAACTCGAGTGTTTCCATTTCCGGTGTAATTGTGGTTGCGAGTACGGTGTTAGCCTGGATCATGCCGTCTTCCTCATGCTCCTGAATTAAAGAATAAATAACAGTGGAATAGTGTCTGTTTGTAGTTTAGACAAGTTAGCCAGTATTGACATTCCCGCAGGAAAAAATAGTGGGATTTTCGGTCTGCTAGCTGAATCTGTTACTGAAACTGCACCTGTTTTATGAGTCAAAGTTCGAGTTCCGGTTGGAAGCAGCCAGCGCATTCAATCGATCGCAGATTTTAACATCGCGACCTTGAATTGAGCTTGAGGCTTTTTCTTGCGGAGCGAGTTACCACATCATCTGCGATACCTTGCCCCCAGAAGCAAACCATGAAGTGCGATCGATCGCACTTCCAAAAATACTGGCTTTTTTACTCGGTACTTCGAGCTTTTACCCGTACAAGTTTTCCCGCACGGAACCCTCTAACTTTTGTATTGGAGGTGTCGAACTTTTGATGCCTTGCTTTCACTCTGGTTGTCAGACATGACAGTTGCACGGCAAATTTTCGCCACCTTGGATGCCGGTCTGCTGCCTCCAATGCAACAGCAGAGGGTTGAAGCACCAAACGGGGAGAATCCGATCTTGCCAAGACCTTTCCGATTGTAGCCTTTCTCACAAAAAATGGAAGTTGTTTTCCATTGTTTGTCAAGAACTAGGAAAACTCTGTCAGCTTAGCTTGACAATACTAACTCATGTCCGGCTCTGCTAAATCCTGAGAACGGCCCGCAAAAACTTTGGCACGATCGAACGGCGCTGTTTTCTGCGTATATCTGGGTGAACGGCTGCGGCGTAGTTGGCCAGACAGTTAGCAGACAATTTTTGAGTTGCCCAAATTGGGACCAATACCATCCGTGTAGATACACCCATCATTACCCTGTTTCCCTGAATTGAATCATACGCAATCTGCGATTGAATAAAGCTCGTAGCTTTAGTTTTAAGCCGGCCACTCTAGATTAGAGACCGACTCTGACCCCAAATGAAGCGTTGCGGGTTGAGTAGTGCAACAGGGGCTTTCATTGTTAAGTTAGCTCAAATCTCAGAAATTGGCTTTAATTTTGACGTTAAATCACATTAAGTTCTTAACGTCACATTCTTATTTAAGCAGTTCGACACGAGTTTGTCGCGTCAGTGGCAAAAACCACCAGGATAAATTCTACTGAGAGTTAACCCGCCGCACAACTCTCGGCTGCGAACTTCTCTAAAATTTTTGGCTTTGGGTTCGCACTTGCGCGATCGCACGCTCTCACAAACAATACAATTCGACATCTCCCGCAAGTATAACTTCACGATTCCTTTAAATATATCGTGACAGTGTGAAGATTCCATAAACCCCTTTAATTAAATTTAGATAGCCTTCCCGAATTGTCTTGATAATTTCAAGCAGACGCAAAAAAATCCCCAGCGGACGTTGATGCAACTACCTGCAGATAATAACTCCGCCAGGGAAGAAAAATTTACCCAGTTAGCGATGTGCTTGCTATTGTTGGAGAAGGCATAAGCTGCAGGATGCGCTTAAAGATGTGGAGGGGTAGGACGCTGGTGCGATGCTCAAAATTTTGTTATTATTTACAGCGTGTCATCAGAAAGCGCCGATCTAGGTTTGCTCTCTAAATCATTCCTGGCTCCTAGCTCAGCAATGACGAGATCGAAAATTGTCTATAAAGTTGATTATACTTGCTTACTATTGATGATTTCTAATAAAGCTTTATAAAAGACTTTGAAGCTTTTAGAACGATTCAATTCAGGATTCATATATTGAGAAATTTCGCTAGAGGCTTTATATTTTTCTAGTCCTCCCGGATGATATCCAGCTTTTTTCAGGACTCTTTCCAAAGCCTCCCATGTACCCCCTTTAATAGCATCGGGGTCGCGATACGGTTGTTGAGTAGCTAAATTGGGAGAGACTTTAGGGTAAGCTTGGCGAATTGCTTCAACCTCGCCGAAAAACCACGCTTCTAATTCTTCAACTACAATTCGATTTAAAACTTGGAATGATTTATCTTTTTGACAGGAAGATTTAGTGATTAATCCCGATGATATTGCTATTATTTCTAGTTGTTGTTTTAATTTAATACAATCTTCTCGATCTTCATCTATTAAAATAACAATTTTCCAATCAGGGGGAAGCCATGCTTGATAACCTTTCAAACGGTTAGGCAATTTAGCCAGTAAATCGGTTTTCCCTCGAAAAGCATGAATTTTATAGGTAACAGTCGATGGCAATATTTTGGGTAAAATCTGGGTTAAAGCTGATTCTAGTGATGCTTCTTCCACTAAAAACTCAAGATGCAAAATCCTCACCTTCTCTTTATTTTAAGTGTAAAATCATTGCGGTGCACCCGCATTTTTAAGCGGATTTCCCACCTCAAAGAAATCTTCCATCCACAGCGAACCCAGTAAGGCACCGTGTTCCATAAATTGTTTTACTCCCTGCATATCTGCGGTTCTTTTTGCTTGAGTAAAACCTTTCTCATCTCGATATAATACCCATAATTCCTCTGGTTTCAAACTATCCACAAAAAAGGGAGAATGCGTTGTCACCATTAATTGAGTATTCGCAGAAGCAGAACGACATTCTTCTGCAAGCTGAGGTAATAATCTCGGATGTAAATGATTTTCTGGTTCTTCTATCCCCACTAACTGCGGGGGATTTGGGTCAAATAATACTATCAAATAAGCTAAGAGCTTTAACGTACCATCGGAGGCAAATTTTGCCAGAATTGGATGAGAAAAAGGAGCATCTTTAATTTCCAACAAAAGTCTGCCATCCTGCATGATTGATGCTTCGACTTTTTCGAGGCGTGGAATACGAACGGAAAGGGTTTTTAATATTTCTTCTAACCGTTGGGGATGTTGTTCCTTGAGGTATTGGATAACATTTGGTAAATTATCCCCCGTGGCGGACAATCTTTCCTGTGCACCTGCTTCGGTAAGGCTGCGGGTATGATCTGCGGTTAAATATGATAAATACCAGCCTGTAATAAAACGTCTTAATGCACTAACACGGGGATGTTTGGCAAATTGTCCTAATGTATTTACTGCTAAAAATTCCGATGATTCTAATTTTTCGGTTATCCTTTCACCTTTTTCATCAGGACTTTCGCCACTAATGACTTGTCCTTCCCCTTTTTTGAAGTCTAAAAAACGAAAGGGTTTTCCTTTTCCAGATTGTCCGCGTCGCCAATGCAACCATTCTTCAGCAATGAAGGGACGATTATTTTCTTCATTTATAGCGAGATGATAGGTAATTAAAGGCGATGCGGATGTCTCTCGATATTTTAATTCAATGATAATGCAGCCTTCGCTGTCTCTGGTGCGTAATTCTCGAAATCTGCCCCGTCTATCCCAGGCTTTTCTTAGACTTTCGGTGAAACATTCGGATAGGAAAGCGAAAACATCGAAAATAGTTGACTTTCCGCTACCGTTGGGGCCTAAGAAGACAGTTAAGGGGGTGAGATTTTTGAGTTCGAGATTGTGCAAAGCACGGTAATTTTGGACTTTGAGATATTCTATACGGGGAATATTTTTCATCATTTCACCTCCTCAATTATAATCTCGGTTTTTTCAATCGTAATTTCTCCTTTAACGAACCGCGAAGACGCGAAGTGCGCGTTCGGCGAAGCCGTTCCCGAAGGGTAGGAAGAAAAGAGAAGAAGAAAAAACTAAAGTCCTGACTGCGAACTTAATTTAACCGCGAGACACATTACTGCTGATTCCGCAGGCGAGGGTTAACAAACTCGTTTAATCCTTCCCCTACCAAAGACAGTCCCACTACCATTAAAGTCATTGCTAAACCGGGAAACAAAGCTGTCCACCAAATGCCAGTAGGTAGCGCATCTAAAGCTAAACGCAAGTCGTGTCCCCATTCGGGAGTTGCTTCGGGAAGTCCTAATCCGAGAAATCCCAAACCTCCTAATGTTAAAATTGCATCGGCAGCGTTGAGCGCAAACAGCACCGGTACGCTCTGAATCACATTCAGAAACAGGTAGCGCGAAAGCACTGTCCAAGTGTCGGCACCCATTGCTCGCGCAGCTTCGACAAACAATTCGGTTTTGACGCTGACGGTATGATTCCTGACGACGCGGTAGTATTGAGGGATGTAGGAAATGCTCAGGGCGATCGCAGCATTCAAAACTCCTTTTCCCACTACAAACGCTAGCGTCAAAGAAAGCAGCAGCCCCGGCAAAGTATAAATTGTATCCATTAAAAATAACAGCACTCGATCGAGCTTACCGCCCAAATAACCGCTAACCAAACCCAGCGGCACACCGATAAACAAACTCAAAGCAGTGGCTAAAATTACCACGTGCCAAGCCGCCCGAGAAGCAAAAAGCGTGCGGGAAAACACATCGTAGCCGCTGCGGCTAGTACCAAACCAATAATTCGCCGACGGCGGTTCGTGGATGGGGTTACTCAAAGCCTCGGTAGGATTTTGCAGCCATCCCCAAGCTTGCATAGCTGGAGACAAGGTTGCTACCAATATAAACACGGCAGTTATTGTCAAACCTGCCCACATCATTTTCATTGACAGGCTTGACGGTGAGGCACTGTTGAGAAATCGCGGCAGTCGGAGGCGGCTTTGAGCCATAATGACGATCGACCTATATAAGACTTTTCGATTTTAGTAGCACTCAGGCGAAAAAACCCGGAACAATCAAAAATCCTCTCCCTTATTCGCCAAACACTTGCCAGAAACCGGGTTTTTTCGGGGGATGCGTCGCGCCTCGCGGGATACGGCTAAAAAACCCGGTTTCTTGACTCCACAGTGAGTCGAGGACTGTACAGGGGAGAAACCGGGTTTTTGGCAGGCTGGACGCAAGTTGAGTTTAGGTTGAATCTCTTGTGGGGAATCTCAAATCTAAAATCGATCGAATTCCTACAAATTACTGGCAATTAACTCGCGGTACTGGCTTTTCGGCTTAACTCCTTTGAGCTCAGCTACCAAATCTTTGTCTTTGAAATACTGAATCGTCGGCGTACCAATCACGCCAGCATTTTCAGCAATTTCTGGATCTTCTTCGATGTCAATTTCCACGTAGTGGATTTTGCCCTCGAACTCATCTACTACTTTGCTCAAAATCGGCTTGAGGCTGTGGCAAGGCCCACAACTCGGAGAGGCATATTTGACTACAATCAGTCGATCGCTATCGTGGAACAACTTCCGCAAAGCATAACCTCCTTCGTGGCGCGTGTCTTGGATATCAAAGTTCTCGCTGGTTTTGCGTACTTTTGGAGATTCCGGCGCTGCTGTGGGTTGCTCGGATGCCTCGGTTTGATGGAATTCCTGCGTTAAACCGTTGACTGACAGCCAACGTTCTGCCAGCATCGCCCCCATACAACCGCTGCCTGCTGCAGTGATTGCTTGGCGAAACTCGTGGTCTTGCACGTCGCCGACGGCGTAAACTCCCTCGACGCTGGTTTCTACCGAACCGTGTTTGGTAACGATATAACCTATTTCGTCGAGTTCTAGCTGACCTTGGAACAGTTGGGTGTTGGGAGTGTGACCGATCGCATAAAACAATCCTTTCACCAGCAAATCGCTCTCAGCGCCTGTCACGATATTTCTAAGTCTCACCCCGTCCATTTTGCCGCCCGCTTCGCCCAAAATATCCAGTGCTTCGGTGTTCCAGTGCACGGTAATTTTGGGATTGCTCAGCACTCGGTCTTGCATGGCTTTGCTGGCGCGCATTTGATCGCGCCGCACCAACATATGTACGTGAGAGCCGTATTTTGTCAAATAAATAGATTCTTCCGCTGCGGTGTCGCCCGCGCCGATTACAGCTAAATCTACTCCTTTAAAAAGTGGGGTAGCGCCGTCGCAAATCGCACAGGCAGAAATGCCGTGACTCCAAAATACGTGTTCGCTAGGCAGCCCCAGCCTTTTCGCCGTCGCGCCTGTAGCGATTACTATCGTGTGGGTTTTGATTTCTCTGTCTTCCGATCGCACTGTAAACGGCCGCTTGGTCAAATCCACCGAAATTACATCTTCTGTGTATAATTCGGCACCCCAGCGCGCTGCTTGAGCTTTCATCCGATCCATCAGTTGCGGCCCGGTGATGCCTTCGGGGAAGCCGGGAAAGTTTTCGACTTCTGTGGTGGTCATCAGTTGACCGCCGGGGACGCCTCCCATTTGGTAGCCTTCAAAGACTACGGGTTTCAGGTTTGCCCTCCCGGCGTAGATTGCTGCTGTGTAGCCTGCTGGGCCTGAGCCGATAATTACTAGGTTTTCTACGGTTTCGTTGGTCATAGCTATTTAATTAAACTCATAACGACTTCGTTTTACTAATTCTAGCAGAGTTCGATCGAGTTTGGTTTGATGCCATTGGGCGATCGAGCATCTGTATCTATTGTTGAGGGTCGATCGGTCTTCGGGGCAATTCCAGCTACTTTAATAAGCAAAAACAATCTAAAAGTCGATTTAGTTTTAAATGTTCGATCTATTTTAAGGGCTGAAATCTTAAGCAAATCTAAAGACGACCGAAATTATTGACTTCATCAAAAAAATGGGCGGAGCGAAGCGGAGGGCCCAAACCCCGTCACTTCGGCTACCCTTCGGCTACGCTCAGTGCAAGGCGAGCGTGCATCGCCTTTTAGGACGGCTTTACATGAATTTTTGTTAAGGTATACCATTTCACACAAGACGTGCTAGTCTGTGAAATAGCGTAGTTAAGGTCAGCATGACACTAAAAGCCTTCAGCTATCGATTCTACCCAACGCCGGAACAAGAAAGTTTGTTGCGACGTACTTTGGGTTGTGTTCGTTTGGTCTACAACCGTGCTTTAGCCACAAGAACGGAAGCTTGGTACGCAGAACAGAAACGGGTAGGCTATGCTGAGACTTCTTCAATGTTAACCGAATGGAAGAAAACTGAAGAACTAGATTTTCTGAACAAAGTTAGCTGTGTGCCATTACAGCAATGCTTGAGACATTTACAAACGGCTTATACCAACTTTTTTGATGGGCGGGCACAATATCCTAACTTCAAAAAGAAACGCAATGGTGGTAGTGCAGAATTTACCAAGTCAGCATTCAAATTCAGAGATGGACAAGTCTACCTAGCAAAAAGCACACAAGCGTTACCAATTCGCTGGAGCCGGACACTACCTGATGGTTGCCGACCATCAACTATTACAGTAAAGCTTGCACCATCAGGTAGGTGGTCAGTTTCTCTGCTGGTGGATGTTGAAATTGAAGCATTACCCAAAACAAATAATCAAGTCGGTATCGACCTGGGAGTTACAAGCTTGCTCGCTCTTAGCACTGGTGAAAAGATTGCCAATCCCAAAGGATTCAAGGCAAAATATCGCAAACTTAGAAGAGCGCAAAAATCTTTAAGTCGCAAGCAAAAAGGGTCAAACAACCGTCACAACGCACGGCTTAAAGTAGCCAAAGTGCATCAAGAAATCACTGATGCAAGGAAAGATAATCTTCACAAGTTAACAACACGGTTGGTGCGTGAAAACTTGCGCCATCGCCGTAGAAGACTTAGCTGTGAAGAATATGATTAAAAATCCCCAACTTGCGCTTGCCATAAGTGACGCAAGTTGGGGCGAATTGGTCAGACAACTTGACTACAAGTGCGATTGGTACGGTCGTACTTTAATTAAGATTGACCGATGGTTTCCGAGTTCAAAACGGTGTGGCAATTGCGGACACATCGTTGAAAAGTTGTCGTTGAATATCCGGGAATGGGAGTGTCCTAATTGCGGGACGCACCATGACCGAGACATCAACGCAGCAAAGAACATTTTGGCGGCAGGGCTTGCCGTGGCAGTCTGTGGAGCGACTGTAAGACCCGAACAGAGTAAATCTGTTAAGGCTGGTGCGAAATCCCCGTCAGGGACGGAAGCAGAAACCTAAGTCGTGAGTCTTAGGAATCCCCGTGCGTTTACGCCGGGGTGGATGTCAATCTCAATTATTTTACCTATTTACTTGGTTTGAGGCTTGTGGTACGATTTTCACAATCCAGGGGCATTATGACTAATTTAAGTTTTTGAGGCTGAAAGCTTTTAAACTCGTAAAATTAACGAATTCGCAAATGTAAGAAGTACAATTTTTTATGCAAAATCCGCATTTTATGGTTTAAGAATTGTAACGGAGATTTTGCCAAGTTTGACAAAATACAGTATTTGTGGTATGCAAGGTGCAAGCGGGGGGAAATTAGAAGGAAATTTTTAACCGCTTTGGAAGCACAGGCGGGACGCCCGTGCCACGATAAACATAGAATTTTGTAATTGTGTCTAGATGGATAAAATCAAGATATTGTTTGTGTGCAGCCAGAATAAATGGAGGAGTTTGACTGCCGAGAAAATATGCGAGAAAGTTAGTGGCTACAGTGTGCGATCGGCGGGAACGGAAAAAGGTGCAAGAATTAGAGTCACTGAGGGTTTGCTGGGTTGGGCGGATTTGATATTTGTGATGGAGAAGAAGCATGGCGATCGACTTCGCAGCAAATTTCCCGAAAGTCTCGAAGGCAAGAAAGTTATTTGCCTGCAAATCCCGGACAATTACGAATATATGGAACCGGAGTTAGTCGAGCTTTTGCAGGCGAAACTGAACCCCTATATGGAAATGCCAGAGAACGAGATAAATTTTATGCAGCGAGTTTTGGAACCGGAAGTGATGGATTCCTTGGAAGAGGCGATCGAATACGATTCGATGGATTTTGCTGAGGTTAATGCTGCTTTTGCTCAGAGTGCTGCGGCGTTGGGGCCGGTTTGTGGAAACGTTTTGGATGCGGGGACGGGTACGGCGAGAATTCCGATCGCAATTTCTCAAATGCGGCCAGCATGGAAATTGACTTGCATTGATTTGTCGGCAAATATGCTGAAAGTCGGGGCAGAAAATGTGGAAAAGGCGGGCGTGCGATCGCAAATTAAGCTGGAACTGATCGATGCTAAAGCCATGCCGTATCCTGACAATTATTTTGACATGGTGATTTCCAACAGCATTATCCACCATTTGCCCGATCCGCTGCCGTTTTTCCAGGAAGTCAAGCGGGTGTTGAAGCCGCAGGGAGGAATTTTTTTGCGGGATTTGCTGCGGCCGGAAAAAGCGGAAATCAGGGATAATTTAGTCAATCTGTATGCGGGAGATTGCAACGCGCATCAGAAGCAGTTGTTCAGCGATTCGCTGCAAGCGGCATTTACGCTGGATGAAGTTGAGGAGACGATCCAAAATGCCGGGTTGGATGGGTTGAGGATTTATGAATCTTCAGACAGACACTGGACGGCAGAACGTGCTTGGTGCGAGACTTTGTAGAAAGAAGTGGCTGGGAAAATTTTAGGTGAAGCGCGATCGACTGCGAAGAGCGAGTTGGTTTTTTCAGTATGGTAATGGAATTACGCGACGCATGATATTGCCGCTAATGTCTTCATCGCAATACTCAAGTAATTCGGGTTCCCAGTAAGCAGTTGCTAAAGTTAACCAACCGAGAAAAAAGCCAACTCCACCACAAATGAAGCATCCACCATCTCCACCTCTGAATCGATATTTTTCGCTAATTATCTCACAATCGTAAGGATTTTGGGCAATGTGAAGTCCGAAAAGGTTGGGCTGCAAATGGAGTGTCCAGTCGGCTCGATTGTCAGTTGGGTAGAAATCGCTTGGGCAGAAGTCTCCCCAGCGAAATAGAGTTGTGTTTCCTGCAGCGCAGGCATACTCCCATTCATCGAAAGTTAGCAAACGCAGCCCTTGGGCTGCCAATTCAGTCGTGATTTCTTCCTGCGTCTTGCTAATAATTTGCCAAGCCGCAACCGCACCATCCTTACCGCCCTCGAATCCGTATCTATTGCCACGATTAACGCTCGAACTTTGTGGAAACTCTTTTAATAAATTCTGAATTTTAAGTTCATCGGAACCGATCGGCTCAAAACCAATCTTTGTTGGTTGAATTTCTACAAGCATCGGGGAAATTGTCACCTTTCGAGGAGGTGTAGTGACGCTTTGTACGTAAGAGTAGATGTCTCGATCGATCTCATACTCCTCAGAACTATTTTGAAATGATTCAATTTGCTCGTCTGTCGGGCGAAAGTTGCTGGCTTCGTATCCGACTTGAACTTCGCCTCCTGGCATCAGAGAAAATAAAGCTCCTCCATACTCAAAAATGGCAATAGAGAGTTCGGGGCCGCCATCAGGGTAAAATCGCAAACCTTTAAAAATTACTGACTGTGGCAGATGTGCTGCTAATTCCTGTGAGTAGCGATTTTTTTGTTCTTCGCTCAAATTTTGCCATTCCTGCAATTCCATAAGCCAAAAGTTCCTCAACTAAACCTCTTCTACTTATCTAATTTTATAGCATCTAAAATTACTCGATCGCGCCCTCGGTGTTTAGCTTGATAAAGCGAACGGTCTGCCGCTGCAATCAGGTTTTCCTGGGAAGTTTCGGGCTGAGGAAACGTGCTCGCTACCCCCAAACTCAGCGTCACGAAAGAACACACCGCTGAATTAAGGTGTTCGATTTCTAGTTCTTTGACGCCCACTCGAATTTGCTCTGCAATCCAAACAGCTATTTCAGACGAAGTGCGGGGTAAAATTACCGCAAATTCTTCACCTCCGTAACGAGCTACCAGAGTCTCCTCCGAAACTTCGCCTGCTGAGTAATGTACAGCCTCAACAATAGTTTTGGCTACCTGCTGCAAACAAGCATCTCCCGCCTGATGTCCGTAAGTATCGTTGTATGTCTTAAAAAAGTCAACATCGCATAAAATTAAAGAGAGTTCTGCTGCTGCTTCTCCCATTTCTTGCCATTTTTTCTCTAAGTATTCGTTAAAACAGTGGCGGTTGGCAACCTGAGTTAATCCATCTAAGTTGGCAAGGCGATACAATTCGGAATTAGCTGCTTTTAATTGAGAATTAGCTGCTTCTAACTCGGATTGCGTGAGCGATAAATTGTAATAAAGTTCGCTCATAGACCAAGTAGCTTGCTGGTGAATTTGGGATAAAGCTACCCAGAGTTGATGCACGTCTAAAAGTCGGTAAACTTGAGGCTCTAACTGCACCACAATCGGCTCGTAAAGCAGTTCCGGCGGTCGCTGCACGGATCTCTGAGCTGCCATGACAATTAAGGCTACTCCTGGTAAAATCAAAATATCGGTTTGAGCTATTTGATACAAGGCTATAATCGGTCTGCAAGCAAATATATCTACTCCGTAAGGGCGGCTCATGCGTTCCATAAATCGCCGACGCGATATCATCCCTAAAAATTCCCCATTTACGGTCAAGATAACTCCCGGAAGCAGCGGGTGAGATTGAAACAACCGAGCTACTTCTTTGGCGAGATATGAGGAGTCAACCTGAAAATTGAATAGAGCCAGATCCTTAAGGGTAGACTCTAAAGATAAATTTTGGGGTGAGTGTTCTGGCGAGTTAGACGGCTCAATAAATTCAACAGACACAGCGCAGATCCGAATAAACAATAAACCAGCAACAAAGCTAGTGTCAGCTCTTAAATTATATAATTATTTATTTCTTACCATTGGTTGTATTATTTACTACACTATTTTTAAATAATGGAAACTGCTGCTGCCTGAGTTTTTGCCGTAGCTGCATTGCATTGATTCATGCTCACTAAATTACAGATTTATTGAATTATTCTCTATTTTTTTCCTCGATTTTTGATGAGGGGCTTTTTACGGCGTAAAAAAACCGATTTCGACGCCATTCCTCAACTCATTGACCGAAAGCATCCAGGATACAAGCCCCCGTACTCATCCGTGGAAAAATAAAAAACCTGTATCCGATAAACAAGCCCCCAGAATTTATCCCTGGGGTCAATGCTTCAATCTAAAATCTAAAATCTAAAATCTAAAATCGATTGACGGTGCACACAAACTCAAGAAACCTGGTTGTTAAACCTGGGTCGAGGCTGTAACGAGGTTTTGCGTAAAAAAACGCGGTGTCTGCCCCTGTCCTCAACTTAAAGCTCAAAACTCAAAACTCCCTCACCACCCCCAAGTTCCTGCCCCTCCCTTAAACGGGCCGACAATATCTTTGGTAATCCAGCCGCCGTAAAAATCCCCTGGTTGAGATTGCACTAATTCCCCGTCTACATAACAGGCATCCATCTGGCTCGGATAAAAAGCCACATAATCTTTAATAGCCTCAAAGACCTGTGTGGGATTGGGATAAAACCAAGCAGCATTTACTACTTCTTTCGACTCTACCGTCACAGTGTAATAACCGGCTTGTCCCTTCCACTCGCACCAAGAGCCTCGTAAAGTTTTGTGCAAATATTCCATTTTGATGTCATCGGGGCAGATATAGTAGGCAGGAGGGTGACTCGTCTCCAATACCCGCTGAGGACGGCGCGTGTCGGCGATCGTCACTCCATTAAAAATTATCTGTACGTGTTTGGTCGATTCCTCAAGCCGAGGGGGACGCGGGTAATCCCAAACAGACTCTTGACCAGGGCCGGGCTCGATTCGATCGAAGTTCATGTGCACCATCTCCCCTCCAAAAAAACACTTAGCGACTTAGCATTACAATTTAATGTACCCTTAATCGAGTCGCTGCTTCAGACCAACCAGCTTTTTTCAACTCTTCACAATATGAGTATTCGCGGTATAGATGTTTCCGACTACCAGCCCAATGTCAATTGGCCAGCAGTTGCGCGGGATGGTATTACCTTCAGTTTTGTCAAATCGACCGAGGGTGCAACGTTCGTTGCCCAAACTTTCGCTCGCAATTGGGCGGCGATGAAAGCGGCGGGGATTCAACGCGGTGCTTACCACTTTTTTCAACCTGCAAGCAGCATTCAAGGGCAAATAGATTTGTTCTTGAAAACTGTAAAACTCGAAGCGGGGGATTTGCCCGCAGTCTTGGATATCGAAACTACAGGCGGTTTGACTGTGGATCAATTGTGCGATCGAGCCGCAATTTGGCTAGAAGCCGTCGAAAAAGCCACCTTGATGCGACCGATTATCTACACCTACCCCGGTTTCTGGGACAACCTGGGGACAAAACGGTTTGCCGATTACCCGCTGTGGATTGCTCACTATACCACTGCTGAGGAGCCTTGGGTTCCCGGCGGCTGGAAAACTTGGACTTTTTGGCAGTACAGCGACAGCGGCAGCGTCTCTGGCGTATCGGGCAATGTAGACACCAATATTTATGAAAGCGTCCGAGAAGGCGCCGTAAGTTATAAAGTTGCAGACATCCAGAGGGAATTAAGAATTAAAGGTTTCTATCAAGGCGCGATGGACGGTAAATTTGGAGCCAACACCACAGCGGCGCTCATCTCGTTTCAGAAATCTCAAGGTCTCAATCCAGACGGCATTGCCAGCCTCAAAACCTGGGCCGCTTTGATGCGAAAATCTCCCAAAGTAGTTGTCCCCCCTCCAGCGCCGACACCCGCTCCGCGGCCGACACCCGCTCCGACACCCGCTCCGACACCCGCTCCCATATCAGGCGTGCGGCTGACTCAGGTATTCTCGTCTTATCAAGCTAAGGCTAGCCAAGATACTGCCTTAATTTGGCTGCAAAGTCAAGTTTCTACCTCTGTTTTAGGGGAATTTGCTCAAAAATGGCGGGCAACCACCTTACCTCAAGACACTAATTTGCGATTGATAGATGTCGGCAAATTTTATCGCGGTTTAGCAGAACAAGACCAAGCTTTAGATTGGCTGCAAAAACAACTTTCTCCGGCTATTATTACCGAGTTTGCACAAAAATGGCGCTCTCAATCTATTGTCACTAATTCTCCGATTCGGCTGATAGATGCGTGCAAATTTTATCGGGCCGCACCCCAGCAAAACCAGGCTTTAGATTGGCTGGAAGGGCGAGTTTCGCCGGCAATTCTATCGGAGTTTCTTCGCAGGTGGCAGAATGCCACTCGGTTATAGATTATAGATTTGAGATTGACTCTACAGATGAATCTTGCGATTTTAGATTTTATATCATGTCCGATCGAGTGACCGCGATTAAAAGGGCGGGTTTTTGAGATGGTCAATTATTGGCCGGTATTGTTGGTGAACCCGCCCCTACCGTATTAGGGGTAATCGACCGGACATAATATTAGATGGGAACTCTACTCTAAAGATGAGTCTGAGGGCGATCGATTAGATTTTAGATTTGAGATTGACTCTACAGATGAATCTTGGGATTTTAGAGTTTTTTAGATGGAAACTACTCTAAAGATGAGTCTGGCGGCGATCGATTGGAGATGTGAGCTTTTTGATTGGAGATTGACCGAAAGCATCGAGGATACAAGCCCCCGGATTCATTCCGAAAGCAGACTCAGGACCCAGAAATAAAAAACCTGTATCCGAGAAACTTGCCCCCCGAATTTATCCGTGGGGTCAATGCTTCAATTCTAAAATCTAAAATCTAAAATCTAAAATCGCGCAATCGATTGACTCCCCATCAAAATTCGTCAAATCCTCTCCCTCTGTGCCCGCATCCCATCGGACTCTCGAACATACTCTCGAACATAACAGACAATCTCTCGCTTAGCTACAGCTTACTCGCATCTTTGACGGCAAGAGAATTATCTGATAAAGTTATAGCGACTATCAAGGTTTTTTAATCTTATTGGGAAAAATGCAGGGCCGTGCCGAGTTTGTAAGCTGCGCCGAAAATAGCGCCTGCACTCCAATTACCCGCGATCGAACATTTAAAACTAAGCGGGCAGCCTGTAACAATTATATCTATGGAAATCCCCTTTAACATCACCCAGTTGATGGTCATGACCGTCATCTGTGGCATCAGCGCTCAAGTTCTCGCCGCTTATCTGAAAGTTCCGGCGATCGTCTTTTTGCTGTTGTTTGGCATTTTAGCCGGTCCAGACTGCTTCGGAGTGCTGCACCCCAATCTGCTGGGCAGCGGTTTGGAAGTTATGGTATCCCTTTGCGTAGCCTTAATTCTGTTTGAAGGCGGCTTGAATTTGGAATTGCGAGACTTGGGCAAAGTTTCCGGCAGCATCCGCAATTTAGTTACGGTAGGCACTTTAATTACACTAATTGGCGGCGGAATGGCCGCACACTGGTTGGGGGAATTTCCCTGGCCGATCGCATTTCTGTATGCTTCTCTAGTAGTCGTCACAGGCCCGACAGTAATCGGCCCTTTGCTCAAACAAGTATCCGTTGACAAAAAAGTTGCCGCCTTGCTAGAAGCAGAAGGCGTTTTAATCGATCCTGTCGGGGCAATTCTGGCAGTATTGGTGCTGAATATTATTTTGAACGGCAATGCTGATTTGCTGGTTGTGTTCCGAGATTTAATCGTCCGACTCTTAGTTGGCGCAGTCATCGGAGTTGCGGGAGGTTGGCTGCTGGGATTCATTCTCAAGCGATCGCAATTTCTCTCCGAAGACCTCAAAAACTTAGTAGTGTTAGCCGGTTTGTGGGGATTTTTCGGCTTAGCAGAAGAAATCCGCAGCGAATCGGGACTGATGGCAACAGTCCTCTCCGGCATCGTCCTCAGAGCCGCTGCTGTGCCGGAAGAAAGGCTGCTGAGGAGGTTTAAAGGTCAACTCACAGTCCTGGCTATTTCCATGCTGTTCGTGCTGCTGGCGGCCGATTTATCCCTCGCTAGTGTGGTCGCCCTCGGTTGGGGAAGTTTGTTTACAGTTTTAGCTTTAATGTGGGTAGTGCGGCCGATCAACGTTTGGCTGTGTACTTGGAACAGCGGACTGAATTGGCGGCAGAAATTATTTGTTTGTTGGGTAGCGCCGAGGGGAATTGTCTCAGCGTCGATCGCATCTTTATTTGCAATTTTGCTCACTCAGCGGGGCATCAACGGCGGCGACTCGATTAAAGCCTTAGTTTTCCTAACAATTATTATGACAGTTTTCGTCCAGGGACTAACCGCCGGACGGATCGCTCAACTGTTGGGCATCACCTCAAAATCCGCAACCGGTGCTGCAATTGTGGGTTCAAATCCTTTGAGCAGATTAATTGCTCGCTTGTTTCAAGAACGCGGAGAATCGGTGGCAATTATCGACACGAACCCGGAAGCTTGCGAACAAGCAGAACGAGAGGGTTTGCGGGTGTTTTTGAGCAGTGCTCTCGACCACAGCGTGTTAGAAGAAGCGGGACTGGAATCGATGGGAACTTTTTTGGCAATGACTAACAACGGCGAGGTAAACTTAGTGTTAGCTCAGCGAGCAGCCGAAGAGTTTGCACCGCCGAGGGTTTTGGCAATATTCCCCAAAGATCCGCAAGCAAATACGCCTGCAAATCCGACTAAAATCAATCAAGCTTTTGTCTCCGATTTGTCGCTGAAGGATTGGAACGAATATTTGAGCGACGGCGAAGTGAAATTGGGGGAAACTGAGTTAAAAACAGAGGGATTGCAGTTTCAGATTGCTCACTTGCAAGCTTTGGTAAAAGCCGGGGAGTTGGCGCCGCTGCTGCTGGAAAGGCAGGGGTACTTGCAAGTAGTGTCGGCGACTCAGATTTGGCAAGCAGGCGATCGAATTATTTATTTGCTGTACGATCCGACACCGAAATTGTTGAAAAGATTGTCTGGTTCGTCTCAGTCTCGCTTGACTTTGGAAAAGCATCAGGTAGTTGAAGAAGTGCCGATTCCTTCTCCGGTTTTAGAGGAGGTTTTGGAGGAAACGGAAATAGCCAATGATGCTAAAGTTTTGCAGCCACCAGTTTCGCGGTAAGAGGAATGATTTTATGACCGCAGAAGGTTCGTATCAAGCGATCGCGTACAATCTGGAATTTGAGGGAGAAATCCAACGGTTAAAAGCTCAAGTTCTCCTCAGTTGGGAAAAGGAAGCGCGCAATTTAAAGTGGTTCGGTTTAGCCGACGGGATGAATGTTTTGGAAGCGGGTAGCGGGCCGGGATTCTTCACCGAAAAACTGTTAGAATTGCTGCCAAACAGTTCGGTAACAGCGGTAGAAATTGACCCGGTACTGCACGAAAAAGCAGTAGCATATTTGCAGGACAAAGAGGGCGATCGAGTAAATCGCATCCAAGCATCTATTGCGGATACTGGTTTGGCGGCTAACACTTTCGATTTTGCGATCGCCCGTTTGCTGTTCGTCCACCTCCCAGATCCCGTCGCAGCAGCTAGAGAAATATTCCGCATCTTGAAGCCTGGGGGAAAACTGGTGATTATTGATAGCGACGCGGATCTGTTTTGGCTGACAAATCCGCCTTGGTCAGTCGAGATTGTCAGGGAGAAATTCAAGCAGGTGATAGCATCGCGGGGCGGCAATTTATGCGTCGGGCGAAATCTGTGCCACATTCTCAAAGAAGCTGGGTTTGTTAGCGTTGATTTAGAAGCGGTTGTCAGCCACAGCGATATCATGGGAATTGAGGCGTTTCAACCTTTGCTTGACTCCGGCCCCATTTTGCAGATGGTCAAACAGGGGTTGATTTCCGAGTCGGAAATAGAAAGCTATCTGGTTTCGCGGGATGAGTTTGTAGCTGCGGGCGATCGATCGATGATGAGTTTTTGGTTGATGGCTTGTGGGGAAAAAAATCAATAATAGGGCTTACCCAAAATGGTTCGAGCCGCTATTGCTAGAAGCTTTAATAAGGATCATGATAGTCAACAATATAGATTTTTTTGAAAAAGATGTCGAGTTGTTTCCAAACGGCTCCGTTCATGATGCCATACTTGCCCAGGATACCATCATTCAGGACATTCCCTGTACTGGCAGTCGCAGTGTTGTTTTCTACTCTTCTGGACAGCTTAAACTCTGCTGGCTGTCCTCGAAAACTATCTTAGATGACATTCCATGCGCTAGTAATTCGGTACTCTACCTGCATGAAAATGGTCGGTTGTGGAATGTGTCGCTTGCTTCAGATTACCAGATAAACAAAGTTTTGTACAGGTCAGGTAGCCGTATCACTTTTGATGAAACAGGAGAATTGCTGGAGTATTCTGAGTCACTAGATATGGATCAATGGGTTGAGGGATTACCTGGCAGTTCACAGTTTGATCTGTGGCGATATGCCGACGGTAGACCCAGTTTAATTGTGCTATCATCGAGTCATGTGATTCGTGGAAAAGAATATCCACGCGGTGCAGAAATATTTTTGAATCAGGATGGAGAAGTTATCGATTGGCAGTTAGTCGATTTAGATTCAGGACAGCGTAAGCAGCGAGTGTCTGGATTCTTCCAGGTTGATTGGCTGTAACTGCTATTAGAAACAATCGCGTGTTCTTAGGCAAAAAATCGATAGATGATGAGTTTTTGGTTGATGGCTTGCGGGGAAAAAAGCAATAAAATTAAGACACATATTTCACACAACATTAATGTTCCGTCGCAGCACAATCTCTAGCACTATAGCTAAATTCCCAGCTAACAAAGCCAACTTATTTAATACTAAACCAGGAAAAATTTAACAATAAATTATCCCCTCAGCATGAGGTTAAAGCTGCACGTATAACTCTAGAATCCTATCATATCAAATCCCGTAGCCTCGTCCTGCTAAAATCGAGTCAACAGTCAGCAATCACGGACGGTGCAACCGGACTCGATCTAATTCATCTGCGTTAATCTGTGTCGATCTGCCCTCATCTGCGGTTAAAAAAAGACAATGTATTAACTGCAGATGACAATGGATTGACGCAGATTCACGCCGATGAAGAGAAGAGAGATAGGAATAATTCCGATTCTCAAAGATTTAATATAAAAGCTATAAATTTTCATATTTCTGAGCTTAGTAACTTTACACATACAAGTCTAACCAATCGTTGGAGCCGATCGCGCAAAGGTTATTTGTGAGACCCAATGGTTATCTGTCGCATTTTAGCTTAACCAATCAAGTCCTTAGCGAAGCCCTCGTAGACGATCGCACTTTTTACCAACTCCTCAGCATTCAACCCACTTGCCGAACCCCATTAAGAAACTCCGTCCTTGCCTCAATCCTGGAAGGCATTAAAACGCAGCGCACCAACAATGCTAAATCCAACTCCGGCAAAAACTCACTTCTTGAAACTTGCTCGTAATCATCCTCGCGCAGCCGATAGACAGCAAGCCGATTATTTTCCCAAAACCAAACTTCAGCAATACGAAGTCGCAAATATTTAGCTAGTTTATTTGTGCTACTGCTAGTAATCGTTACTTCCACGGCTAAATCGGGATGCTCTTTTCTTGAACCTATATAATAAGACTCGTCTGGTTCAAATGATACATCTCTTGCCCGGTCTCTGCGAGTTGCACTACCTACAGGAAAAAATTCAATTCCGAGTTCAAAAAAGTATGCTTCCAGTAATATAGCGAGCGCTTTTTTAAAGCTTTCATGTTCTTCCCCCACTGTCATAAACTCGATCCACCCATCAAGATAAGTTATCCGTAAACCAGGAGAGTCGGCCATCAAAGATTCGATCGCCTCAAATTGCTCCCAAGTATAATAACCGGGGAGAATCAATCGCTGTTCTGCAAGCGTACCTATTTCTTCTAAAATTTTTGCTGTCACAAGTATCACAATCCTATTTTAAATATTACTAGCCCCTACCCAGCAAAAACCAGGCAGGGGCATTCACTCACATTCTAACTTAATGAACTAGCTCGATCGCCCTTTTAGTCAACGCCTCAGCAGTCAACCCATTAAACGCCATCAACTGACCAGCACTAGCAGTAGTTTCCCCCCGCTTCCAAGCGAAAGTATCCCGCTTGCAATTGCTGCGGAGCATCACAGGTTCCAACATCCCAGAAGCACCGCCTGTCACGCCAATCAAGGCATCTCCGCCAAAGATTTCGGCAAATTTCTCATCGCTCAAAAAGCCGCCGTCAGCTTCCGAACAAGTATCCCAGGCAACATCGCTAGCACGATACAAACGCCGGGGATTCACAACAGAAACAATTCGCACTCCAATCCCTTCTGTTTCCAAAAATGCCGCCGCTTCAAACACTGGCATTAACGTCATGTCGCCGACAACTGCAAACACAACTTTCTTACTCCCCCCTTGATTGTGGGCAGCTTGCGGGGAATCGACTTCGTGCAGCACTATTGCACCGTCTTGCAAACCTTGGCGAGTCTGTTCAAGAGTAGTGCGAATTGGCAGTGGCGACTTGCTTGCAGTAATCACAACTCCCTTATTTTTAGCAGTCAAAGCCCACTCATAACAAGCTTGAATGCTGTTAGCATCCGGTGGAAACAAAGGAAACACATTTCCGTTCCGCATCATCGCCGCAAAATAAGCCTCAATTTCCGGCCGCTGGTGCGTCCAACCGTTGCGACCTTGTTCCAATGCACCCGCTGTAAATAAGGTGACAGTTGCCGGAGTTGGACGACGCAATTCTGCCATTGCTTGGGTTACAGTTTGCCAAATTGGTAAACCGTTGATGGCAAAAGATTCGTAGGAGCACCACAAACTCCGCGCTCCGAATAGCGATAAACCTACGGCTAAACCAGCGCAAGCATCTTCGCTCAAAGGTTCGTAAACTTGACCGTTGGGCGATTGATTGTACAGGTCATCTGTCGTCGGGTGAATAATTTTGAGAGCTTGGTTGATATTGGCAATTGCCGATGCTTCATTGCCGTCAGCATTAGTGACAAGAAAAGTACGATCGCACTCGCCGACTTTTCCTACCAAACGTCCCATTGCTGTTGTCGAAATCTTCGGTTCTCCCCCAACTGCAAATTCTTCTAAAGGCAATTCGCCTAAATCTGCCAGCGGCAATGTAAACTCAGTAACAACTGTTTTCGCCGCCGGCCCGCCGCCCGCACGCTCGCAATTTGTCCGCACCAACTCCCAAGCAGCGGCAGTCAAAGCGCGCTCTTTTAGAGCACTGATAATGTGCGGAGCATCCAGCGTATCTTTCGGATAAAGGTTGTGAGATTTTGCTCCGCGCGCGTGGACGCCGGCACCTTTCAACTGTTTGATAATAAACGCAGTTAATTTGCCGCCGAGAGCAGATTTTGCCGCTTTGTCAACTCCTTGTAAAACAGCTTTGGTAAATGCCATGCGCTGTTCGAGCGAAAAAGCAGTGCTGTCAACATAATCTTCCGGTTGATTTTTATCGTCAAATTCCTTAGCATCAACTAAGATAACTTCTTCAAAACCGTTGCCTTGCCAATAAGCAATCATTTCAGCATTAGTTTTAGTCGAAACCATGCTGTGATGTTCCTGAGAATATCCGTTCCAAACCAACACAGGCAAAAAGTTAGTAACGCTGGGATAAGCAGTGTGGAAATGCGCCATGCTGCTCATCGGATAGGGTTCGCCCATGCCGCCGTCGCCCATTGTGAAAGCAAACAGTTTTTCGCGGTGCAAAAGCGCTCCAGCCATTGCGAAATGCTGCCCTTGTCCGAGGGGGCCGGCCGGTGCTAAAAGGCCGGGAATGAAACCGGAAAGATGTCCTAATAAACCGTCTTTTTCTCGGAATTTATCGCGCACTTGCTGCACGTTGAAAATTCCCATATCCTCTAAAGATCGATCGAGAAACATGGCACTGTAAAAGCCGGGGGCGTGATGGCCGACTTCGGTGACAATGTTCTTGTGTCCCAGCATCACCAAAGCGGCATAGGCCTCAGCTTGGCTAGCAAAACCCCCCGGATGTCCCGATGCCTTGCTGGCGGTAACTTGCAGCGTCAGGTAGCGCAGGGCGTCTGCTCCCAGCATCGTTTGAAAGACGGCGACGGGATCGGCAGGATCGGCGATCGACTTGCTCCCCTCGGCGATCGCAGGTGTTTTCCCATAAGTCTCAAAACCAGGGACTGTTTCAGAAAAATATTGAATGCCTTCGCAAAAAGCGGGCGTTGTTGACTTTGCCTGCGGGGTAGTTGCTGTCATGCTTGATACCTGAAAAATTTGAGTTAGATTAATGTAAGAGTAATTTTATAGCTTCCGTGTTCCAAAAAATCAAGAGTTCTATTATGTCAGTGATAAATAAGTAAAATATCTCACTTTTTCAGCTAATAAGTAGCGAAAATGTTGGGTTGAGGAACGAAACCCAAGATTTTCGCTACAATTTTCCTTAACCCAAGCGTATTGAGTGATAAATAAGTAAAATATCTCACTTTTTCAGCTAATAAGTAGTTGTTTGAGAACCCCGACGTATAAAAAAAAGTCGGGGTTCTGTGTTTACCCATTACTCATCCCTCTAAAATCTTAAATCGCCAATCTAAAATTGTTCCAGCCGTTCCCGGACATCGATATACAGCACAGTACCGCTTTCAGAAAGAGAAGGCACAGCCTTTTGATTCCGCAGCCAAACAAAAAAACTGCTAAGTGCAGGAGTCGGATCTTGATCGCGGCGCAGCGTGTAGATCAAACCTTCGCAAGGCCCATTAACGCGGCTAGTCGTGCAAATCGCTTTCTGGTTATTTACCATACCCACAGTCACATAATTTAGCTGTTTATTTCGGTTATAATTCTCAAGGCGCTGAGTCACTTGTTGGCAGCGAGTTAGAGGATCGTAGCCAGAACTAGAAAAGAAATTAGAATTCCAGCGAATCCAAGGCTCCCTGAACCCTTGTGGATTTTGATACACAGTCACCGGCTCGCCCGTTGAGGTATCGCACACAAATCCTCCATAGCCCAGATTCGGTGGGTTTTGACCCGAGGCGCTGCTGATAGAAAGATTGCTGAGAATATCCAAGCCGTTACGGTTGTTTTGTGAAAGCAATGCCATAAAAGCCTCGATCGGGATTGCCGCGTTCAAGCCCGTTTTTATCTCCTCAATCTGACCGTTCCACTGACTCCTAATTGTGCCAACAGTATCCCCCTGGCCGTGAATTCCTATTACCCTGCCATCAGCATTAAATACAGGCCCGCCGCTCATCCCGCGCCTGGTTACAGCTTGGTAGCGCAGACGATACCCTGATGAGGCGCTGCCCAAGCGAGAAGAGATGATACCAGTCGTAAACTCAAGTTTTCGTTCAACTCCCGAAATTGGCAGCGGATAACCAGAAACGTAAATAGCAGAACCAACAACAGCACGTTCTGACTCGCCCATTGGTGCTACTGGATACTGTTCTCGGCTCTGAAACTGTATCAAAGCCAAGTCTATATCCCTGTCATTTTTCGGTAGGCGCTGTATTCTAATCGCAGCATAATCCTTCTCTAAATGAGTGCGAATACTGTATTTTTGAGCGAGGCTTGCCACCACATGATTAGCTGTCAGAACAGTGTAAATATTACCCTGTTTTGCAATAATTACTCCCGATCCACTAGCAAAAAAACCCAGCGTATTGTTGACTTCCACAGTTGTCAACGTCGCTAGCTGGGCAATTTCTTCGGCTGTTTTGGCACAGGCAGCATATTGTTGGCTAACAACCGCCGTCACTGTTAATGCACCTGTCAAGATGATTGTCAGCGCGTCAAACCGCAAACTCCACACATTCATCGATAACTCCCTAGATGAAACGAGGCGAACTGCAAATATATACTAATCGGAATTCCCCAACTGGATTTAACCATTTTCTCCAATAATTCCGCTGTTGGTTCACTTCCATCTTCAAAAGCATAGACGCCCAAATTTGGATCTCGATACTTGCCCCTACCGTTAATCCCAATCAAGAAACCTTTGGCATTAAAAATCGGGTCGCGACTCCTACCGATTTTAACCTCATTTGTATAACCCAAGCTATAACCTGGAGGCAAAGATTTGGGTAGCAGCGCCGAAACGAAGCCCGCGTCAATCGATTTTAGATTTTAGATTTTAGATTTTAGAGGCGACCCCACGGATAAATGCGGGGGCTCTTCTGATTTTAGATTTTCGATTTTCGATTGACTCGACGGATAAATCACGTGGCGGATACCATCAAGCAATTCGTGGTCAGCGAAACTCCCAACCTCAGCACCCGCAGGAAAGCCGACTACCAGCATTGCCTCAGACACCGCTCCTGCCTCAAGGCTTAATCGTGCTATTTTATACTCGATCGCGCTGCGAAACAGAACGATCGCCCGATCGGTATTGCCCAGCCGCCTCAGAGATCCTAGCAGTAGGTAGAGGAGGCCGTCGTCGGTGACAAGTCCGATCGCCACAACGTGCTAGTTAGTCAGCACCGTATAGGTTTGGCCCGGCAGGCGGACGATCGTCCCAGAACCCGAAGATTTCCCTGTCGGGATGCGTACCGCTGTTTGACCAAGAATTTCAAAGGTGGTACAAGCCCCCGGCTCGATCCGTGGAATCAATCCAAAATCTAAAATCTAAAATCCTCAAGCCCCCGAATTTATCCCTGGGCTCGCCTCCAAAATCCAAAATCTAAAATCTAAAATCGAATGACGCGCCAAATTTTCCACCTCAATCCTTGGAATTGGCGATCGGATGGAAAATTTGCCCATCTTTAAGGCTGTCCCGACGGCGGGGAAAAAGAAGGCTGTTGCGCCTCCTCATCCGTGTTTTCCCCTAGCTTTTCCCTGACATCAATGTAAGGAATTTTACTGGTTTCATCAAAAGACGGCATCCCAACATATCCTTGGCGCCAAGCCAACAAATTATACAAAGAGCCGATCGGGTCTTGGCCGGGTCTGAGGGTATAAATCAAATTTTGACACCGCCCATTGACTTGATTCGCCGTGCAGATGACGTTCTGGCCGTTCATTTGGCCTGCAGTAATGTACTTAAGCATTCGTTGGCGGCGATAGGTTTCGAGGCGTTGGCTGACTAATTGACACCGAGTTGCCGGATCGTAGCCAGAACCGGAGAAATAATCGGAAGTCCACTCAATCCAAGGCTCTACGGCACCTTGAGCGTTTTGGTACACCGTCACCGGCGCACCAGTCGAGGTACTGCACCAAAATCCACTTTCCCCCGGTACTCGCCTACCGTAACTCGGTCCAGAAGCAAGCGTCAGGCCGCTGAGGGCGAGGGCTGTTGCCACCAAAACTTTTGTCAATAATTGCTGTTTCATGATTTTTTCTCTGTGTTTTATGAGATTCGGCACAAAAATCACCGAATGCTGCGATAACACCCTTGACACGCTTGTTCGTTACAACTCCGCTGACTTGGAAATTATGTTCTTCGCGACTTGACCAGAAACCAGTTTTTTTTACCAAAATACTTCGTTGCAGCCCTTATGCCTGGTTAAAAAACCCGGTTTTTTTGCTCTTGATGCGTAAGTTTAGATATTGTTCGCGACTTGCACGTTCCCTCTACCGCGATTTCGGCGCTGTTAAAAAAAGCGCTCCGAAGCCGACATTAAAATGCGCGCGCCAGTCGGAATTCTGTCCTCATTACTACTAATCCAGCTCGGGCTGTCGCAAACCGGAAAGAGGCTCTTTACCTCAGATATTGGAATGGCTCGAATTGCAAGGGTACATCACACCTAGTGACACGGTATTTGATATCACTTACGAGCTCGGTCGCGAGCTTGCTCTGCTGAGACAGGGATAGTGCAGGGTTACACCCCTCTTACCCGATCTAACACTAAAATCCCGGTATTAACAAGAACTCTTAACTTGTTTTCATCTCCGTACTGCGGGAAATACTTCTAAGTGAGTGTAATCAGGGTCTAAGTGCTTTCTACCACCAAAATTTACCCTCCATACACTGACGTTTAGTAGAGTATTAAAAACTATGAACCGTATCTGCAAACAGTTAGGATATTTAGGCCTTTGGTTAATTTTGATGGGCGGTAGCAGTTGTTCTAGCTCAGATGCAGCTACCTCAACCGAAAACCAGAGGCAACTCTCAGCAAGCGCCCCTCAGTTCCAACACCTACAGCTAACGGGAAATCAAATTGAGGCTCGATCGAGTCAATTAACGCAGCCTTCTAACTCTGTTGCCTCAGTTTTAGGCAGTGCTGCCCTCTCAGAAAATACTGCCACCGTTACGGTTTATAAGGTAGATAATTTGTGTCAAACTCTGAAGCAGGAAACAGTTACAGGCCCAGAGAACCAGTTAATGTCATCGGCGGTTAATGAAGTCTTAAAGCAGCCAATTTTCGATAGTCTTGGTTTGGCTGGTTATCGCCTCAAGATCGATCGCGACCTCGGAATAGCTACCGTCGATCTGCGAGCCTCCGGAAATTCGCGGCAGAAATTGCAAAATCTGTCGAGTTGTCAGATGTTAGCTTTGTTCGGCGGCGTGCGCCAAACTTTAACCAGTTATGCTCCTTGGCAAATCAAAACTGTGCGTTTTACAGAGCTTGGAGAGGACATTTTGAACACGGTTAAAGAATAAGCTATTAAAATTATTGGAGATGGGACTTACGCAATTCTCCCCTTAAAAACAAGGGTTGGGAGGGATTGAATAAACCTTCAAACCCTTTGAGGTTTTTTGATGCTGCTAAGTCCTGTGACCAAAACCCAGGTAATTCCTATGACACTACCTAACGGCCCCAAAACCCCCCGCTTTGTGCAGCTAATTCAATGGATCGGCGATCCGCTGACATATATGGATAAATGTGCCAAACAATACGGCGACATTTTCACAGCTAGAGTGAACAACGGGAAACCATTGGTGATGATCCACCACCCGCAAGCTGTCCAGGAGATGCTCAACAGCAACGCGTTTCACGCTCCAGGCAGGCTCAACAGCATCCTAAAACCCATGCTGGGAGAACAATCCATGATTATGCTCTCAGGAGAAAGGCACAAACGCGAGCGCCAATTATTGATGCCGCCCTTTCACGGCGAACGGATGCGGAATTACGGTCAACTAATTTGCGATATAGCTCAAGATGTTGCCAGCAAGTGGTCGGTCGATCGACCTTTTGTGGCCCGCAGCGCCATGCAGGAAGTCACCATGCGGGTAATATTGCAAGCTGTCTTCGGCATGGATGACGGGCCGCGGTTACAAGCACTCAGACCACTACTTGCCTCAGTCGTCGATATGACCAACTCTCCCCTGCGATCGAGCATACTGTTTTTCGGCTGGATGCAGCAAGATTGGGGCTCTTGGAGTCCTTGGGGACGCATGAAACAGCGGCAGCGCAAAGTTGACGAACTGATGGACGCGGAAATTGAAGAACGCAGACTCCAACCAGACCCCAACCGCACCGACATTCTCAGCTTAATGATGGCCGCCCGCGACGAAAACGGGCAACCAATGACCAATGAAGAATTGCGCGACGAGTTGATGACGCTGCTGTTTGCAGGCCACGAAACCACAGCAACTGCCCTAGCTTGGGCGTTTTACTGGATTCACAGTTTGCCCTCGGTGCGCCAGAAGTTGCTGCAAGAATTAGACAGTTTGGGGGAAAATCCCGACCCGATGGAGATTTTCCGCTTACCTTACCTGAGTGCAGTTTTTGACATACTCCCCTGCCTAAAGGCGAGAGGATTCTTAACACTTCATCGACCAATGCTACCGAAGTAGTCTTACG
>NZ_JAUBOV010000052.1:8533-52681 GCF_036700405.1 Microcoleus sp. T3_D1 | reverse complement strand
GGGCAAGATGCCCGTTCCACAAAGAGTGAATTTTCTTGTGGAACAGGCATCTTGCCTGTTGCTAAACAAGTAATTGAAAATGGTGCAACATCTCAGTTAAAACTTGCATCTTGCACCATTCTCAAGAACGGGCAAGATGCCCGTTCCACAAAGAGTGAATTTTCTTGTGGAACAGGCATCTTGCCTGTTGCTAAACAAGTAATTGAGAATGGTGCAACATCTCAGTTAAAACTTGCATCTTGCACCATTCTCAAGAACGGGCAAGATGCCCGTTCCACAAAGAGTGAATTTTCTTGTGGAACAGGCATCTTGCCTGTTGCTAAACAAGTAATTGAAAATGGTGCAACATCTCAGTTGAAACCGACTGAAATATTGCCAGATAGTCCTCTTGAGAGGACTTCAGCTATGAGACAGGGAATTCATTCCCTGTCGGACTATAAGTTTTTGACTCAATCCCTACCGCCAGATTCCAGAATCAAACAAGGCCGCCAAGTGTCTCTAAACGGCCGCATTCTCCCCCTAAGTTGGACTCAGCAGCCGGCAAACAGCACTTCTGGGAATTTCCGAACTTGGATTGCTGACGTTGGATTGATGCAAAGTGCGGGAGTGGATTTGCTTAGCAGCGCCGACAGTGCCAAACAACCGGTGCAGTGGTTTTCGGTATCTTTAACCGGCGCTCAAAGTTTAGCAGCGCGGGCAACAGGCCCGTATCGTTACTTAGATGTTACCGATTTTGCTAGACTTGCGGGCTGGGAGATATCTGCTGATGGGAATATTCTAAAAATTACTTCTCAAACTGCAAGTGTTACCGGAATTCGGCAAGCAGAAATAGAATCGGGCGATCGCATTGTAGTAGATCTCGATCGCCCCGCCCCTTGGCAAGTCAACTTTGTCAATAAACCAATCCCGTCGCCGACACCCACACCCAACCCCCCCGACGACCCCACAAAGCCCGCTATCCCACTGCAAAACCTCCGCGCAGCGCCAAACCTCGAAACACCAGACGACCCGACCAAACCCGCCCTCCCGCTGCAAATAACGCCCGCAGCGCCGATCGCCGGTCAAGAATGGTCGATCGCGATCGATACCAAAGTCGCACCCGCCGTAATTCAGCAGACTTTCTCAACCAGCAAACAATTGCTATCACTAAAAGTCGAACCTGACGGCGTTCAAACCAAAGTCAAAGTGACGATTCCTTTAGGTTGGCGGCCGCAAGTTTTTAGCCTGGGAAATCCCAATCGATTAGTTATCGACATTCGGCCAGATTCGTTAGTAGAAAAAAACATTGTTTGGGCTCCCGGCGTGCAGTGGCGGCAGCAGTATCAGAATTTAGGAACAGCTCGTTTTCCGGTAGTTTGGTTAGAAGTTAATCCGCGTCAAGCTGGTGTAAAAATTCGACCAATTCTCAGCAATCCGCCGGCAGATCGAGGCACTGCACCTTTATTGCAAACAGCAGAAGTGTCGGGTGCGGCTGCGGCGATTAATGCAGGGTTTTTCAATCGAATTAATCGCTTAGCTTTAGGGGCTATTCGGCGTGACAATAAATGGCTTTCCGGGCCGATATTGAACCGGGGCGCGATCGCCTGGAACGATCGGGGAGAATTTGCGATCGATCGTTTAACTTTGCAAGAAACTTTGATTACCCCTGCAAATCAATCTTTGCCCGTTTCTCATCTCAATAGTGCCTACGTGCAACCGGGAATCGCCCGCTACAATTCTGATTGGGGAACAACTTATACTCCGTTGTCTGGCAATGAAATAGTTGTGACAGTTGCGGGCGATAGAGTTGTCAGCCAATCCCCCGGAGGTGCGCCGGGAACAACAACTTTTCCCATTCCAGCTAACGGTTATATTTTGGCTTTGCGTGCCGATTTGTTCCCGGCATCTGAACTTTCTATCGGCACTTTATTGCGTTTGGAAACTAACACTTTTCCTGCTGATTTCAACCGTTTTCCTTACATTCTCGGCGGCGGGCCGGTGTTGGTACAAAACAGTCAAGTTGTGCTGGATGCTAAGGCGGAAGGGTTTAGCGATGCGTTTGTTAGACAGACAGCAATTAGAAGTGCGATCGGGCGAAATGCTGCGGGGAATTTGCTGATTGTAGCCGTGCACAATCGCGCGGGCGGGGCGGGGCCAAATTTCGCAGAACTGGCGCAGATATTGCAGCAAATGGGTGCTGTGGATGCTTTAAATTTGGATGGGGGAAGTTCGACGAGTTTGTATTTGGGAGGTAGTTTGCTCGATCGACCTCCGTCAACGGCGGCGAGAGTTCATAATGCGATCGGTATTTTCATTCAACCATAAACCGTCACCTTAAATTGTAGGGTGCGTCAGCGCCCGTTATCTTCGGAAAAATTGAGAATCTCCGCACCGGGGCACCTTGCAAACTCTTGTGCCCCCTTATTAAGGGGGGGAGTAAGAGTTAGCCCTTTGCTAAGGGGGGAGTAAAAGTTTCTATAATCCCAAATAGAGTGGCTTGTTTGTATGTGATGATAACGGGATATTCCCCGCGCAATTGGCCGGATCAAGACCCGTTTTTGGCGGTTTTGCAAAATGATGCGGTTCCTGTGCCCGATCGCACTTCTGCGATTCCTCAACCGCTAGCCACCGCTATCGATCGCGCTTTAATTGACAATCCTGATATTTATTATAAAAGTGCAGCGGAATTTAAACAAGCCCTATTCAATAGTATATCGTAATTTATGGTTCGACTACTAATAGGTTTTCAGAAACCCGCTTTCTTGAAGAAACCGAGTTTCTTGGTATTCTCAATCTGCCATCACAGACAACACATACTCTCCTTGATTTACTGACTGATTTGTCGAGACATCAAAAATGAAAACATCCGACTCAGCACAAACATCAACCAAACTCGGAAATTCCCCATTCTTATTAAAGCTGAGAATTTGATAAAGCCGATAGCCCTTTTTGACATAACTCCCCAATTGCACTCGATTTTGAATCATCCCGCCCGCCGGCGCGTAGTATTTGAACACTGAATTCTTGGGGGTGAAAATAACTTGATGATTCGCAGTTTCCGGTAGAGGAAATCCATCTATTTTCAATAAACCCTTACTTGCTAAGTAATTTTTGATGCCCCGCAAGCCATTCGCCACCGACTGGGGATTCATTTCCATCCCCGAACCTAATTCTAAAGTCCAAGCTTCCACGTCAAATTCGATCGCACTTCCCAACTCTGCTAAAATCTTCTCCAAAGCCAGCCAAGGCTTGAGAAACGCCTCGTCAAAAGCATCGCCGTCGTACTCGTTCATCAAGATAGCCCGATCGAGCAAAAAAGCTTTCGCACTCTCCTCGCGGGAATTAAAACAGTAAAGGTAATCTAAACTTTGATTCGTAGAACTGTGCAAGTCCAGCACATAGTCAGCATCCAAACACAAAGATTGTAGCTGATATCGGTAAAGTTCGCTGTAGGGGCGACAACTAGGATCGTTAATTTTTGCCAACTCTTTGGCAAAACTCAAAGCAATCGCTTTTCTGTAATTAACTTTGACAGTATCGGCATCGAGATGGATGTGAGACTTAGCAAAACCAAGAATATCTTCCCCTTGTTTTTCAAAATCCCAGAAAATCCGGTTCCAATTTACCCCATCATAAAGATTGTAGCGACCAGGGGAAAAATGGTGCGATCGCTGACTCACACCCACAGGATTGCAAACAGGAACTAGCCAAATTTGCCCGATTAACTGACTGCTGTCCAAAGACATTAAAAACTCAATTAATTGGTAAATCACAGCATTACCGCTAATCTCAGCGCCGTGGAGGTTAGATTGGAGATAAGCTTTTTTGCCGGGAATCGCACCTTGGAACTGATAGACTTGCAGTGAAAGCCGATCGCCCGAAGCAAGCTGCACCACAGGAATAGTCGAAATAACAGGAATCATAGAAGGAAACTTGGGGAATTGGGCATGGGGCATGGGGCATGGGGCATGGGGCATGGGGCATGGGGCATTGGTAACTGGTAATTGTTACTAATGACTAATGACTAATGACTAATGACTAATGACTAATGACTAATGACTTCATAGCCGATTTGCGGGCGTTGGTCTAAAATCAATACAGTCCTCTGCTGACTTGCTTTCAGCAAGATTTAAGCATACTTACCCTGCAACCTTATAATAATCCTTGTGCCAGACACTGCCCAGAACCGCCCAGAGCTGGATCTGAAGACCATATTTCCCTTCGAGCTAGATAACTTTCAGAGAGAGGCGATCGCCGCCCTCGATGCAGGTAAATCCGTTGTCGTGTGCGCTCCCACAGGCTCCGGGAAAACGTTAATCGGGGAATACGCCATCCATCAAGCACTCGACCGGGGGCGGCGCGTCTTCTATACCACTCCCCTCAAAGCTTTGTCTAACCAAAAGCTGCGCGACTTCCGCAATCAATTTGGAGACGACAACGTAGGTTTGCTCACGGGCGACATCTCCGTCAATCGAGATGCGCCGATTTTGGTGATGACTACCGAAATATTTCGGAATATGCTCTACGGTACGCCGATCGGAGAAGTCGGTACTTCCCTCACCGGAGTCGAAACCGTGGTGCTCGACGAGTGTCACTACATGAACGATCGCCAGCGCGGTACCGTCTGGGAAGAATCGATCATCTACTGTTCGAGCGAAATTCAACTGCTCGCCCTCTCAGCAACCGTTGCCAATAGCGACCAACTCACAGACTGGATTAACAAAGTCCACGGGCCCACAGAGCTCGTCTACTCAGACTTTCGGCCAGTACCGCTGCAATTCCACTTCGCCAACCAAAAAGGGATATTTCCCCTGCTAGACGACACCGGCAAAAGAGCCAATGTCCGGTTAGTCCCCAAAAAGAAGGGGCAAAAAGTAGAAAGAGGCAGCATCCCCACTCCGAGTTTGACCGATGTTTTGGCCCGGTTGGACGATCGAGATATGCTACCAGCAATTTACTTCATCTTCAGCCGTCGGGGGTGCGACCAAGCAGTCGCAGAAGTCGGCAATTTCTCCCTAGTTAACGAAGCCGAAACAGCCGAACTCAAACGCATCATTGACGATTTTTTACAGCGAAACCCAGAAGCAGAACGCTTCGGTCAAAAAGAAGCACTTTTAAAAGGCATAGCCGCCCACCACGCAGGCATTTTGCCCGCTTGGAAAGGTTTAGTAGAAGAACTTTTTGGCAGAGGTTTGATAAAAGTCGTATTTGCCACCGAAACCCTAGCAGCCGGGATTAATATGCCCGCCCGCACCACAGTTATTTCCACCCTGTCCAAGCGCACCGACAAGGGACACCGACTGCTAAACGCTTCAGAATTCCTGCAAATGGCCGGTCGGGCGGGTCGGCGGGGCATGGACAAGCTGGGGCACGTGGTCGCAGTTCAGACGCGCTTTGAAGGCGCAAAAGAAGCCTCGTATTTGGCAACAGCCAAAGCCGACCCCCTCGCCAGTCAGTTTACGCCCAGCTACGGCATGGTGCTGAATTTGCTGCAAACACACACTCTCGACGAAGCTCAAGAGTTGGTAGAGCGGAGTTTTGGTCAATACCTTTCTACCTTGTACTTGCAGCCGCAGCAAGAAGAATTAGACCGATTGCAAGCAGAATTGGCGGTGCTTGAACAGTCCCTGGCGGCGGGAGGAAATGTCTCCACCCTGGAAAAAGAGCTCGCCCATTACGAAAAATTGCAGGCAAGACTCAAAGAAGATAAACGTTTGCTCAAAATTCTCTTGCAGCAAGCTGAAGAAGCCAGATTTAAGGAGATGTCCGTAGCTGTGGCTTTTGCAGTGCTTGGCACGGTTCTGAGTCTCAAAGGTAAGCACGTTCCGACAGCTAAACGATCGCACACAAATCCTGTACCCGCCGTATTGGTTGCCAAAATCCCAGGTTCCGGCCAAGCACCAAATTTGGTGTGCTTGGGCAAAGATAACCGCTGGTATGTCGTCGCCATTAGCGATGTCGCTACCCTGCACGCCGAATTACCCCGCTTGACCGTTGCAGATACCTTGAACCCGCCCTCGGAAATGCCCCTGAGACTCGGCCAGTGCCGCTTGGCAAATGAAGAAACTGCTTCAATTGCTGCATCGATCCCAGAATTGCCGACACCGGAACCGAGCCCAGAGGCGATCGAGCAACAGCGGAAAATCGCAGCCGTAGAAGCTAAGCTAGAAATTCACCCGGTTCTAGAATGGGGCAATCCCGGTACTTTGCTCAAACGCCAGCGCCGCCGGGAAGAATTGAAAAAAGAAATCCGCAAAAGCGAACAAGAGTTAGAAAAGCAGCGAGCTCGCTACTGGGAGCAATTTCTCAACTTAATCGACATCTTGCTGAATTTTGGCTGCTTGGAAAGAGTAGTTTCGGCAACGGGAAACCGAGATGACTCCTCCGACAGGTTGGTGCCCACAGTCTTGGGCCAAGCTTGCGCCGCCATTCGCGGCGATAACGAACTGTGGCTGGGTTTGTCCCTGATGTCTGCAGAGTTTGACGAACTCGATCCCCACCACCTCGCTGCAGCTTGTGCGGCCTTAGTTACAGAAGTTTCCAGGCCGGACAGTTGGACTCATTACTCGCTGTCGCCGGAAGTTTTGGCACCTTTGGACAATCTGCAAAAAGGCCTGCGACGGCGGTTGTTTCAAGTTCAGTACCGTCACGAAGCTGCAATCCCGATTTGGCTGGAACGGGATTTAGTGACTTTGGTTGAACAGTGGGCTCTGGGTGTTGAATGGCTGGAACTGATTAGCCATACGAGTTTGGATGAAGGGGATGTGGTGCGGATTTTGCGCCGGACTTTGGATTTCTTGTCTCAAATTCCTCATGTTCCTCATGTTTCGGATGCTTTGCGGAGGAATGCTTGTCGGGCGATGCAGTTAATCGATCGATTCCCCGTGAATGAAGCTGCAACTTAGAAAATTGTTGACAGTTGACTCTTGACACTTGACAGTTGGCTGTTGACAGTTGGCTGTTGGCATTAGGGTCAAGTTAAGCCTGAAACCATGTCTAAATCAGGGTTGTAGCCGAGTCTAGATCCCCCTAAATCCCCCTGATTGTTGGGGAGTAGGGGTTGACTTTGAGCAGACTCCTGTCCCCCCCTCCGGCGGGGGGTTAGGGGGGATCTAGACTTCGCTACAAACAAGAGAGACGGTCGGTTTAACGTGTTTGTTGACACCAACGGGCTGTCAACTGTCCCGCATCTAAATTGTATTTTTGGTTTTTCAAGCAAATGCACCCACATTTTAATCGAAAATCTAAAATCCAAAATCTAAAATGGATCGATCGCACTTTTTCCTGATTCAGGTTGCAGAACAGGATAGAAAATTGTATGGTGCGGATCGATCGCTCTTAATTGTTATTAAATTTTTCTCTGCTTCGGTGTGGTGAGTAATTCTCATATTTATGATGCAACAAATCAAAAATCCAGATCAAATGCCTGATGCCTGCTCCCAGGCTAAAAAAAATCGCTTTTTCACTTTCTTGCAAAGAGTCTTAATTGGAACTCTAGCGAGTACATTACTCAATCTCTTCATCCTATTTCCCTCTCCGAGTTTCGCAGAAGTAGTTCTGGGCGTTGTTCGCAGTTCCGAGAATTCTCCCGACTGGGTAAAGATTACCACGCGCCTCTGGGAAAGCGGCATTGCTTACAAACCAATCAATCTCGAAGAAATCAAAAGTACGGCGGATTTAACAGGCGTTAACGTGCTGTTTTTGCCCAATATTGAAACTTTGAGTCCGGCACAAATTAAAGTTTTAGAAGCTTGGGCCTCCCAGGGCGGCCGCTTGATTGCTTCGGGCCCTGTCGGCCGCAGTTCCCCGGCTTTGGTGCGCCAATCTTTGCGATCGCTCCTTGGGGCCTATTGGGCTTTTCCGTTAACCCAGCCGGCGACGCCGCAACCGCGCAGCCGCTGTCGGGATCTGGCTTGCACTACTTCTAGCAGTTGGATGCCACCCGAACAAAAAAATGCCTCAGTCCAAGGCGGTGTCTTGATTCCGGCTGATGCAAACAGTCAAACTATTGCTACTTGGAAAGATAGTTCCGGTTCCTCCGCAGCCATCGCCACGGATCGCGCTACATATCTCGGCTGGCGCTGGGGTAGCAACGGTTCGGCAAATGTAGATAAGGCTTGGCTGCAAGCCTCGATCGCCCGCTGGGGAGGCACAATCGCTTCGCAGCCTGTAGCGCCGCCCACTGGTGCCGCGCTCCCACTGCCAACTCCCCCCTCAAGAGTCACTAGAAACAGCCCTAGTTTGCCGCGTAGTACCCCGCTGAGCCGACTTTCTCCCTCTGGTTCCCTTCCCGATCCAGTTCCTGCAACTTTTACAGACCCTTCCGATCAGGCGGCGCCGGCGGGTTTGGACGTGCAGCCAAATTCCAATAAGCCGATCGTCAGCATTGAAGCGTACTTGATGCGCCAAGAACTCACCAACCTCCTCGGCCGGTTTGAAAGCGCCCTGACAGCATCTAATTCAGCCAATACCGCCATCAATCTCAATGCTGCGACCTCCCCTCAACTGGTGGCGGCAGAACAGGGCGGAGGCGGCCCTGCAGCCAGCCGCCCCCCTGTTCTGCAAGCGATCCGGGTACGGGCGATCGCCCAAGCGCGGCAGGTTTTGCAAACTTTCGACCAACTCCTGCAAGAGCAAAACTACGCGGAGGCGAGATCGCAGTGGGTGGAAGCGCGGCAGTTGCTGTGGGAAAATTACCCGAAGGAAGGACAGCGCGTTGGGGCGGAAATTCGGGCGGTTTGGCTCGATCGGGGGACGATCGTCGCAGCACGATCTGAACAGGGTTTGGCGGCAGTGTTCGATCGGCTCGCCGCCGCCGGTATCAATACTGTTTTCTTTGAAACTTTGAATGCCGGATATCCCATATATCCCAGTCAAGTTGCACTGCAACAAAATCCCCTGACTGTTGGCTGGGACCCGCTGGCATCGGCGGTTAAATTAGCTCGCGAGCGAGGCATGGAACTGCACGCTTGGGTTTGGGTTTTTGCCACAGGAAATAAGCGCCACAATACTTTAATTGGCAAGCCTAGTTCTTATCCCGGCCCGGTGCTTTCCGCTTATCCAGATTGGGCAAATATTGACAATAAAGGACGCCGGCAAAATCCTAACGATGGTAAATCTTATCTCGATCCGGCGAACCCGGAAGCGCGTAATTATTTGCTGCGAATTGTCAGCGAAATTGCCAATAACTACCAAGTGGATGGGGTGCAATTAGACTATATTCGCTATCCTTTTCAAGATGATAATGCGAATTTTACTTACGGTTACGGTATTGCGGCGCGGCAGCAATTTAAGCAGTTGACTGGTGCAGATCCGGTGAATATTTCCCCCAGGGACGGCAGTTTGTGGCGGCAGTGGGTGGAGTTTAAAACTAATCAAATTAATAGTTTTGTAGCTGAAGTTTCTCAGCTTTTGCGGCAGAATTATCCGCGCACAATTCTGTCGGTGGCGGTGTTTCCTCACCCGGAAAGTCAGCGGATTTACAAAATTCAGCAAAATTGGGAAGTTTGGGCTCGTCAGGGCATTGTAGATTTGATTGTGCCGATGACTTATGCTTTGGATACTAACCGACTTCAGCGCATCACCGAACCGCTGGTAAAGGAACAAATTCTGGGTTCGGCTTTGATTTCTCCGTCGGTTAAGTTGTTGACTCTCCCGGAAGTTGTGGCGATCGACCAAATTCAAGCTTTGCGCGATTTGCCGACTGGGGGCTATGCTATTTTTGCGGTGGAAAGTATCAGCAGCGGGATGCAGGGCTTTTTTAACCGCACTCAAGGCACCCCAGTGCGTTCCACTTCTGCTGCAGAGCCGATTCCTTACCGACAGCCGTTTGCGGCGGCGGCTTCGCGGTATACTGCTCTCAAGCAGGAATGGAGTTTTTTGTTGGCTAACAATCAGTTGCGGGTGTCGGAATCTGAACTGAAAGTTTTGCAAAGTCGAGCCGATGAATTGGCGCAAGCTTTGAGCAAGTTGGCGGCAAATCCTTCTAGAGAAAGTTTAGCAACTGCTAAAAGATTGTTGGGGAGTTTTCAATCTCAATTTCAATCTTCGATGCGCTTGCATTCTGCCGAAAATAGCTATCAAGTGCAAACTTGGCAAAATCGTTTGGAGAGTTTGGATATGCTTTTACGTTACGGCGAAAGGATGGAGTTGAATCGCAGGTAAATACAGATTTTTCGGGTGTGTGCTGCTGTGGATAGTGCGATCGTGCTAACATTTGGGCGATCGTACTCTAATTAAGTTAGTCCGCGCTCCACGGGTAATCCTCACCTTGGTTTTTTCACAGCAATACTTCGTTCGATCCCGCAGATGCAGTAGAAAACCCGGTGTTTGAGCCAAGCAGAAACCCGCTGTCTTGGGTCGGAGTGCGATCGCGAACTTTAAGTTTGTAAGTAGGTCATCGCAACACAACGATAGTATCTTATCAGGGAGGGTTGAGTTAAGATCCGCGATCGAAGCGAGTAGATGAGTCCTCTCACCCGCCCGAACCATGTCATGTTTATTTGCACCTACTTAGTAAGGGCGGAAGTCCTCAAAACTCTTAAAGGTCGAGCTCAAACAATTTGATAGTGAGTGATTAACCGGATTTGATATTACTCGCTCGTCTCTCGCTCCAAGAGTTTAACATCTACTAATTTCAACGGCCAATTTAAATTACTTTTACGATGAATATGTTTCCTAAACCCCTCAATCGTTTGGCTACAAAAATTATCGGCAAAGTTCCTTTACAAACGGTGCTCGTGATTCCTTTTTTAGTGCAAATTGTCGGCACGGTTGGAGTTGTAGGTTGGCTATCTTTCCAAAACGGTCAGCGGGCAGTCAACGATGTTGCCGCTCAGTTGCGAGAAGAAATTAGCGATCGCATCAAAGACCGCATGGAACATTATATGTCTATTCCCCACATTGTCAATCACCTGAACGTTCAAGGCATAAAACTGGGGCAGTTGAACCTAGAGGACAAGCAAAAACTCGAACATCATTTCCTCGAACAAATTCAATATTTTGATTCTATCAGCATCATTTACACAGGCAAAGAAAATGGAGAACACTCTGGAGCAATCCGCACTAAAGATGGGATTTTGATATCGGCTGCTGACCGCTCTACTGGCAATAAATTAGCTCGATATACTGCGGACTCACAGGGAAACCGCGTTCAATTAGTGCAAATTTCCCCCACTATTTACGACCCGCGAACTCGCCCTTGGTACATAGCTGCGGCTGCGGGCAAAAAACCTATTTGGACTCCAATTTATACAGATTTTTTGACTAGGGAACTGGCAATTACTGCTGCTTTGCCTATCTACGACAACGCTGGCAAATTGTTAGGAGTAGCTGGCAGCGATGTGCTGTTTTCCCGCATCAAAGAATTTCTGGTTAGCCTCAAAATTGGCAAATCAGGACAAACTTTTGTGATGGAGCGATCGGGGATGTTAATTGCTACTTCAACGTCGAGTCCAGAATTCGTGGTGGAAGGTAAAGAAACCAGACGCATTAAAGCTTCAGAAAGCGAGAATCCGGTAATTCGCCAAACTGCACAACATTTAGAGAAATCCTACGATAGCTTAGCTAAAATTAATAATTCTCAACAACTTACTTTTGATGTTGATGGCCAGCGAAATTTTATTCAGGTAGCTCCTTTTAAAGACGAGCGAGGGTTGGATTGGCTGATTGTAGTAGTTGTACCAGAGTCGGACTTTATGGAGCAAATTAACCTCAACACGCGCACGACTTTTTTACTGTCGCTTGCAGCATTGATGGGGGCGACAATCCTGGGGATTCTTACTGCTAAATGGGTAGTTCAGCCGATTTTAAGATTGAATGCGGCGGCGAAAGCTTTGGCGCGGAATGAATGGGATACAAAACTCACTCTGAATCGCGAAGATGAACTCGGAGAACTTGCCACTGCTTTTAACAGCATGGCCGAGCAATTGCAGCATTCATTTACTTCTCTCTCGGAAAGCGAAAACCGAGTAAAACAATTTTTCAATGCAGTACCGCTAGGGATTTTTATTGTAGAGTCCAACGGTCAACCTCACTACATTAATCCTACCGGAGAGCAACTTTTATCTCAAGGAATTGTACCAGCAGATTCCGAAAGTTTACGTCAATCCTACCGAGTTTATTTAGCTGGCACTCAGGAAATTTACCCGGCGGAACGCGACCCAATTTTAAATGCTTTGCAGGGTAAAAGTGTAACTGTTGATGACATTGAAATCTCCTCTACTGACAAAACTGTTCCCCTGCAAGTTTGGGGAACTCCTATTTATGACGCTCAAGGAAATATTATCTACGGGATGTGCGCTTTTCAAGATATTACAGAACGCAAACTAGCGGAGAAATTATTAAAGGAATACAACGACAATTTAGCAGTGCAAGTTGCAGAACGTACCGCCGATCTTGCCAAGGCTAAAGAAAAGTTTTCTAAAGCTTTTCGTTTAAGTCCTAATGCGATTACCCTGACTAGAATTAGCGATGGCCGCCACATAGAAGCCAATGAGAGCTTTTGTCGGATGATGGGGTACAGTCACGAAGAAATTATTGGAAAAACAGCGGTTGAGCTTAATTTTTGGGCGAGTTTGGGAGAGCGCGATCGCATGATTCAAATGTTAAAAAATAAGACGGCTATTCACAATTATGAGCTGAGGTTTCGCAATAAAAATGGTACAGAAAGAACGGCACTGCTGTCGATAGAAACCATCGATATTGACGGAGAAGCTTGTTTTTTGTCGATTTCTAGCGATATTACCGAGCGCCAAAAAGCAGAAACTGCCCTCCGGGAAGCAGAAGAAAAGTACCGCAACATTTATGAAAATGCTTTGAATGGAATTTTTCAAACTGCTATTGACGGGAAATATATCAGCGCTAACCCCGCTTTAGCTAACATCTACGGTTACGACTCGCCTGCCGATTTAATAGCAGCACAGCCGAATTTCCATAACCAGCTTTACGTGAACCCCAACCGCCGCGAAGAATTTGCAGCGCTGATGAACGAGTACGGGATACTATCAAACTTTGAATCGGAAATTTACCGCAAAGATGGCAGCATAATCTGGATTTCGGAAAATTGTCGCGCTGCCTGCGATGAAGCAGGAAATCTACTTTACTACGAAGGTTTTATTAAAGACATTACTGATAACAAACAAGCGGAAATCAAACTGCAGCAGGCGAAAGAAGCGGCCGAAGCAGCAAACAAAGCGAAGAGTACGTTTCTCGCCAATATGAGCCACGAATTGCGATCGCCCCTGAACGCGGTCATCGGCTTTGCTCAAGTGATGATCCGCAGTAAAACTCTGTCTCCTGAAAATCAAGAAGATGTTGCAATTATTTTGCGGAGTGGAGAACATTTACTGGCTTTAATTAACCAAGTTTTAGACTTGTCAAAAATCGAAGCGGGACGCACGACGATTAATGAAAAAAGCTTCAATTTGTACCAACTAATCGACGATTTAGAAGATATGTTTGCTCTAAAAGCTGAGCAAAAATGTTTGCAATTAATCTTCGACAGGGACGCAGAAGTTCCCCATTACATTTGTACTGATGAAGTTAAATTGCGGCAAGTATTAATTAATTTGCTCAATAATGCAATTAAATTTACTTCAGAAGGGGGAGTGTCGATGCAAGTCAAAGGAGGAAAACGGAATATACATAAAAACAGCACTGACCAATTGCCCGGCCGCTACTGGCTGCATTTTGAAGTTCAAGATACTGGTGCAGGCATTGCTGCTGAGGAAGTCCATCAGTTGTTTGAAGCATTCGTGCAGACTAAAACAGGTAAAGATTCTCAGGAAGGAACTGGTTTAGGTTTAGCTATTAGCCGCCAGTTCGTGCAATTAATGGGAGGTGAAATTACTGTTAGCAGCGAGCTCGGAAAGGGTGCAGTATTTCAGTTTGACATCCAAGTTCATCTGGTTGAAGCTAGTGATATTGAAAGCAAAAAAACTCAACGTCGAGTTGTTGCCCTGGAACCGAATCAGCCGAGTTATCGCTTGCTAATTGTGGACGACAAACCTTTGAACCGCCAACTGTTAGTAAAACTTCTCAGTCCCCTCGGATTTGAGTTGAGAGAAGCGAATAACGGTAAAGAAGCGGTTGATATTTTTAGGGAATGGGAACCGCATCTGATTTGGATGGACATGAGAATGCCTGTGATGGACGGCTATGAGGCAACGAAACAGATTAAAACTACAACTGGCGGGCAAGCAACGGCGATTGTGGCCCTAACTGCTAGCGTTTTGGAGGAAGAACGGGCGGTGATTCTTTCGGCGGGTTGCGATGATTTTATGCGGAAACCGTTCCGAGAGGAGGATATCTTTGTGGCAATGGGAAAACATTTAGGAGTACGCTATATTTATGAAGATCCAACCGCAGTAAGTGCAGCAGGTGTAGAGGAGTCAAGTCAGGAGGTGCTCACACCGGAGGCTTTCGCCTCTCTGTCTCCAGACTGGAGGGCCCAATTGAAGCAAAGTATTTTGAGTGTGGAGATGGAGGCGATCGCAACTTCGATCGCACAAATCGGCACTGTCCATCCCTCTCTTGCGGGCAAGCTTCAAGATTGCATTAATAATTTTGAATATGACAGAATTTTGGACATAATCGAGCTCAGCGAGAAACAGTAAATACCCGATGACTTCAACTTTACCTAAAACCAATCGAGCTAATATTTTAGTAGTGGACGATACGCCAGAAAACCTGCGGCTGCTGGCAGGAATTTTGAGCGAAAAAGGCTATCAAGTTCGCCCCGTACCCAATGGCAAGCTAGCATTGTCTGCGGCTCAAAAAATACCCCCGGATCTAGTGCTGCTGGATATTATGATGCCGGAAATGGACGGCTATCAAGTTTGTCAGCAACTCAAAGATTCTGAAATTACCCAAGACATTCCTGTAATTTTTATTAGTGCGATCAATGACGTGCTGGATAAAGTTAAAGCTTTTGCAGTTGGCGGAGTTGACTTTATTACTAAACCGTTTCAGGTTGAAGAAGTTTTAGCCCGGATAGAAACTCATTTAAAAATTTGTTCGCTGCAACAAACTTTGCAAGAAAAAAATCAAGATTTAGCAACGGCCCTGCACCAACTGCAAGCAACCCAAGAGCATTTGATTCAATCGGAAAAAATGGCAGCCCTGGGACAACTGATTGCCGGGATTGCCCACGAAATCAATACCCCCCTGGGCATTATAGGTTCCTCTATTAATAATATAGCTAATTTTTCTGACGAGTTTTTAGAAAAATTTCCTGAAATTTATCAACAACTTTCGGACGAAAGCAAAGCTTATTTTTTAGCTTTACTGTACAGAGCAACCCATCAAGAAATTTTATTCACAAGTCGAGAAAAACGCAAATTTAAGCAGCAGTTGACGGGAGATTTGATGGCAGAATCTGTTAAAAATTCGGAGGAAATTGCGGATACTTTAGTTGACATGGAAATCTACGAAAACATAGAAGACTTATTGCCGCTTTTTAAATCGCCGGATTGGGAAGTAGTTTTAAACAGTGCTTACCAGTTTGCGAGCTTTAAAAAAAGTATTAGCCTGATCCAAAGAGCGACAGCGAAGTCGGGGAAAGTAGTATTTGCCTTAAAAACCTACGCTCATTTTGATAGCCAACCCGAAAAAGTCCAGGCGAACTTGCACGAGGGCATTGAAACGGTGTTAACCCTTTATCAAAATCAACTGAAACACGGTATAGAAGTAGTGAAAAATTATGGAGATTTACCCCAAATTATGTGCTATCCCGATGACTTAAATCAAGTTTGGACGAATCTGGTTCATAATGCCCTGCAAGCAATGGATTATAAAGGTATTTTGACGATTGAAACTCAGCAGCAAGAGGCAAATATTTTCCTCAAGTTTACTGATAACGGCAAAGGTATTCCCTCAGAAGTTATTCCCAAAATTTTTCAGCCTTTTTTTACGACTAAATCGGCGGGCGAAGGTAGCGGTTTGGGATTGGATATTGTGAGAAAAATTGTGGAAAAACACCAAGGCACAATTGCTGTAGATTCTGTACCGGGCCAGACAACTTTTACAGTCTCGCTGCCAATTTATTAAACAAAACTTACCTGTAGGGGCTGATTTTCGGTGACACTCGTGACTGTCTCGCTGACAAATACAAAATTTATTACAAGAAACCGGGTTTATCTTCTGAAGTCCTATTAAAATAAGATAGGGGACAGATATCCTGCATCCTTGCCCGAAATCAATAACGTAAAAGGAAGTCATATCAATTCCGGTAACACTCATAGAGGATGGGGAGTGGGGGAATGTGGAATTGCGCCACCTTGACTTTATGATTCCCATCCAACCGGAAACGAGATTGTGTCGGTAAACATACTAACATTTAAGCAGAGAGGAAAAGATGAATAAGCCTGTAATTCTTTGCGTAGACGATGAACCAGATATCTTGAATACTCTCAAGATGCAGCTAAAAAATGAATTTAAAAATGATTACATTTATGAATTAGCTGAAAGTGGTGATGAAGCTTTAGATTTACTTGAGGATTTTCCCGAAGAAGCTCAGGTGATTGTGGTTGTTTCGGATTGGCAGATGCCGGGAATTAAAGGTGACGAATTTTTAATTAAACTTCACCAAAAATATCCTAAAATTATTAAGGTGATGTTGACGGGCCAAGCGGATGCAGCGGCAGTTCAGCGGGCAGTAGAAGAAGCAGATTTATACTGTTGTTTGTACAAACCCTGGGAAAGCAAAGAGTTAATAGACACTATAAAATCTGGGCTGGCTAAGTTATGAAAAAACCTGTGATTGTTTGTATTGATGATGAACCTGACGTTTTGAACAGTTTAAAGATTGAACTGAAAAAGGCGATCGGCGATCGGTGTATTATTGAAACCGCTGAAGGGGGGGCTGATGCTTTAGACTTGCTGGCCGATTTGCAGGCAGATGAATACGAGGTTGCTTTGGTGCTTTCCGATTATATCATGCCGGATATTAAAGGGGATGAACTGCTCAGAAGAATTCACGAAAGCTCGCCGGAAACCCTGACCATTATGCTAACGGGGCAAGCAGATTTGGAAGCTCTGAGCAATGCTATCAAGTATGCTAAATTGTACCGTTATATTCCTAAACCTTGGAAAAATGAAGACTTAAAATTAACTGTAGTTGAAGCAATTCACAGTTACTTGCAAGACCAAAAGTTAACAGATGAAATTCATAAGCGGCAAGAAGTAAATGAGGAGTTAAAGCTAGCAAATGCGGCGCTGTCTGCGAGTGAAAGCCGCCTGAGTCAATTTTTAGAAGCTTTGCCAGTGGGGGTATCTGTTTATCATCCCGATGGCTCGATCGCCTATTTCAACCAGGCAGCGCGGGATTTGCTGGGTGCAGACACTATCCCGGAAAGCACTGCGGAACAATTAGCTGCCACTTATCAACTTTATGTTGCCAATACTGATGAGCTTTACCCGCCGCATAATCTGCCAATCTTGCGTGCACTGAAAGGAGAATTTGTCAAGGTTGACGATGTAGAAATCCGTCAAGATAGCAAAAGAATTGCGATCGAGATCAATACCACGCCGATTTTTGACGCTAGCGGAAATATTGTTTATGCGATCGCAGCTTTTCAAGATATTAGCGATCGCAAACAAGCCGAAAAAATACTAGCAGATTACCACCACACCTTAGAAGCCCAAATTGACGAACGCACAGAACAACTGCAACAAGCCGCCTTAGCTGCTGAAGCAGCAAACAAAGCTAAAAGCACGTTTCTTGCCAATATGAGCCACGAGTTACGCACCCCTCTCAATTCTATACTCGGCTTTGCACAAATCATGGAACCCAGCCCGGATCTTACTGTCGAAAACCGAGAAAATATGAGAATTATTCGGCGTAGTGGCGAACACTTGCTGACGTTGATCAATGAAGTATTAGACTTGTCAAAAATCGAAGCGGGACGGATGACGATCAACCCAAAAAACTTCGACCTCTACCGCTTGCTTGACGATTTGCAAGATATGTTTCAACTGCGGGTAAACAATCAAGAATTGCAGTTGCGTTTCCAGCGCTATGCTGACGTTCCTCAGTACGTGCGAACCGATGATATTAAACTGCGGCAAGTGCTGATTAATCTTCTGAGTAATGCGATTAAGTTTACGCCAACAGGCGAAATCACCTTAAGAGTTATAAAGTTAGAAAGATCGGGATTTCTGGATTTATTGGATAGTCCCACAGCTTGCTTTGATACCACAAGAAGTATTCGGGATTTTTCGAGAACTAGCAGTGATGTTGCCAAGGTTGAATGGAGGGAGGAGGCTGAGGATTCAACTGTGCCAGATTTTTTCCTTCTATTTGAAATTGAAGATACAGGAGTTGGCATTGCTCCCGAAGAATTGGGCAATATTTTTAATGCTTTTGTGCAAACAGCTTCCGGTCAAAAAATTCAGAAAGGCACGGGTTTAGGATTGAAGATCAGCCGTCAATTTGTCCGCCTGATGGGAGGAGAAATTGTCGTAGAAAGTCAACTAGAACTCGGCACCACTTTTAAATTTGAAATTCCAGTCGGTGCGGTTTATGCTGCTGAGCTTCCAGATCCGCAACTGAACCGCGAAGTTACTGGGTTGGAACCCAATCAACCGTGCTACCGGATTTTAATTGTGGACGATCGCGAAGACAACCGCCAACTTTTAGTCAAAATGCTTTCTCCTTTAGGTTTCGGGCTGCAACAAGCCACCAACGGCCAGGAAGCAATAGAAATGTGGGAAAATTGGCATCCGCACTTAATTTTGATGGATGTGCGAATGCCAGTGATGGACGGCTACGAAGCTACTAAACAAATTAAGGCTAGAATCAAGCAGAGAGAGCAAGAGCAGCAAGGAAACGGGGAAATGAATATTTCCCATCCCGACTCCCCGATTCCGAAGATTATTGCTTTGACAGCTAGTACAATTGAAGGGAGGCAAGCGTTTGCTTTATTGGTCGGGTGCGACGATTTTATTAGCAAACCTTTCCGCAAAACAGATATATTTGATACCCTCACCAAACATTTGGGGGTGAAGTATCTCTACTCTAACTCAACCGACTCGATCTCAATAGGCGATCGAAATAATTTATCTGCCTCGCTCCCTAATGCTGCGCTTGCTTATTTACCTACACTGCCTGCAGAATGGATAGACAACATGAAGCAGGTAATCCTCAGTGCGGATTTTGACTTAATTGTCAGGACAATCGACGAAATAAGGGAGCCTCATCCTGAATTGGCGGAAATCCTCCAGGGTCACCTCCATAATTTTGATTACCAGAAAATTCTCAATTTAATTGCCGAGGCGGAGGCATCAGATAATGCAGATGAAGGCGGAACAAACTGAAAACTATCAAGCCGATATTTTAGTAGTTGACGATACGCCAGATAATCTGCGTTTGTTGATTAGAATTTTGCAAAAAAATGGCTATAAAGTTCGACCTGTTACTAATGGTTTTTCCGCGTTAGATGCGATTCAATCTAGTGCACCCGATTTAATTTTACTCGATATTATGATGCCGGATATTGACGGCTACGAACTCTGTCAACAACTGAAATCCGAACCGCACTTGAGGGAAATTCCCATCATTTTTCTCAGTGCGTTAGAAGAAGGAATAAATAAGGCAAAAGCTTTTGAAGTGGGCGGAGCAGATTATATCACAAAACCTTTTCAGGTGAAAGAAGTCTTGGCGCGAGTGAGCAATCAACTTACTGTGCGTTCATTGCAAATGCAATTGCAAGAAAAAAATCAAAAATTGACCGATCAAAATATCCAGTTGCACCAGGAAATCGCTGAACGCCACCAGGTAGAAATGGAAACAAGATTGCTGCTGCAGGCCACTCAAGCTATTAGCAAATCTGAGGATTTTGAGTCGGCTATAGATGTGATTTTAGGTTTAATTTGCAAAACTATTGAATGGAATCTGGGCGAAGCTTGGATTCCTTGCAGTGAGGGATTTTTAAAATGCGCTACAGGTAGGTACGTCAGTGACTTGAGTTTTGCCCAATTCCAACAAACAAGTTGGGAGTTGAGTTTTGCTCCCGGTGTGGGACTCCCGGGTAGGATTTGGCAGTCGCAGCAGCCTGAATGGATCGAGGATGTTTCTACTGCAGCGGAAAAAGTTTTTTTACGAGCGGAAATTGCGCTGAGTGTGGGATTGAAAGCGGCTTTTGGGGTGCCTATTGTGGCGGAAAACCAAGTGTTAGCTATTTTGATTTTTTATCGCGAAAAAGTTCTGAAATGTCAGCCGCGTTTGTTGGAATTAGTGAGCGCGGTTGCTACGCAGCTCGGTTCGCTTATTCAGCGCAAACAAGCTGAGGCCGCCCTGAAATTGCAGCAAGAGCAAACAGAGAAATTGCTGCTGAATATTTTACCGAAACCTATTGCAGAACGCTTGCAAAAAGAGCAAAAGTTGATAGCGGATCATTTTGATGAAGTGAGCGTCTTGTTTGCTGATTTGGTGGGTTTTACAGAGTTTTCGGCTCACCAAAGTCCGACGCAGTTGGTAGAAATTTTGAACGGGATTTTCTCGGAGTTCGATAGGTTGTCTGAATTGCACGGGTTGGAAAAGATTAAGACGATTGGGGATGCTTACATGGTGGTTGGGGGTTTGCCGACGCCGCGGGAGGATCACTCCTCGGCGATCGCACTTTTAGCTTTGGAGATGCAGGCAGCTTTGAGGAGGTTTAATGCCAAAATGGGAGAAAATTTTCAATTGCGACTCGGAATTCACAGCGGGTCGGTGGTGGCGGGAATTATTGGGATTAGTAAATTTAGCTATGATTTGTGGGGGGATACTGTTAATGTTGCTTCACGCATGGAGTCGAACGGATTGCCTGGTAAAATTCAAGTGACGGCGGCGACTTACGAGCGTTTGAAAGAGCAGTTTGTTTTGGAAGAACGGGGTCATATCCCGATTAAAGGTAAAGGAAGAATGCTGACTTACTGGTTAATTGAAGAAAAAAGTAAATATTTGTGATTTTTAGATGTCAATTTCAATTAATATTAAAATTAGATTTAATTTGCACTTTCAGGAGGGCTAATCCTTTGCAAACAGTTGAAACAAAATCGCCGACAGCATTGAAAAAAGTCCTGGTTATTTTAATATCACTGCTAGCAGTAGCGGTACTGTCGATCGCTACTTTTATCGCTATACCCGGAGAAAAAACCATGTTTGCTGGAAAAAGACCTGCCAATATCGGGATTGTGTCAGGAAAACTCGCAGCGTGTCCGAGTTCCCCCAACTGCGTCAGCAGCTTCAGTCAAGATGCCGAACACAAAATTGAGCCTTTGGCATACACTTCCTCCCAGAGTGAAGCGATGGCAAAGCTCAAAGGGGCGATCGACTCCTATGGAAAAACTAAAATTATCACGGCAACTGATAATTACCTCTATGCGGAGTTCACCAGTGCTTTGATGGGGTTTGTGGATGACGTTGAATTTTTGGTAGATGATGGAGCAAAAGTGATCCACGTGCGATCGGCTTCGCGTCTGGGAGAGTCAGATTTGGGAGTTAACCGCAGTCGGATAGAAGCTATCAGAACTCAATTCAATCAACTCTGAACTGAAAATTTCTAGCTTTCCCGAAGCCCCTCTCCTACACGGCTGTTTCATTATCCGTAGGGGCAAACCCCCCGTGGTTGCCCCGATATTTGAAACACCGATTCCCCACGTCCGTGGAGGGGGTAGGCACGGGGGCGCTACCCCTACAAAACCATGATTTCCCCACGTCCGTGGAGGGGGTAGGCACGGGGGCGCTACCCCTACAAAACCATGATTTCCCCACGTCCGTGGAGGGGGTAGGCACGGGGGCGCTACCCCTACAAAACCATGATTTCCGTGAGAATAAAACAGCCCTGCCCTCTCCTACAAGATGAGGGGCTTTGAGATTTGTGTACTACTATGTAATGTTGATTTGTCACTACCTAGTTAACAATTATTAACAGTAGGCACACCGCAACAGAAAAGGAGTATCCAGCAGGGGGAGTAGGACACGGCATTGCTGTGTCCCTACGGTTGGCTTTGAGTTTTAATACTTGTTATAAGATGGACGCTTGTAGAGTTTTACAATCTTTTAAATAGCTGAGCGCGCTAGCACAGAAGAAGAGATGCCGTAGTATTCCTATAGTATTAAACGCCCTAAATTCTACACTTCAGACTTTAGGGAGAGGGAAGTCAACGAATTAATTTCTACTATTAATTTAAGTAGAGCAAAGAGGAAAAAACACATGGCCCTTCAAAAATTAGCAGACTTTTATCCGAATTATCAGGAAGAAATCTTTGCGGGAGACGACATCAAGGGATTTGATGTTTATGCCGGCGACTCTGATGAAAAAGTAGGCACCGTTTATGACGCTTTGGTTGATGACACAGGTCGTTTCCGCTATCTGGTAATTGACACCGGTATTTGGATTTTTGGCAAAAAAGTATTGTTGCCAATCGGCTCGGCTCGCTTCGACTACGGAGCCCGTCGCGTCCACGCCACAGGTCTTCGCAACAAAGCTCAAGCAGAACAATTGCCGGCTTACAATGAATTAGAAGCAGTAGATTACGATCGCGAAGAACAGGTAAGAGGCGTCTACCGCAATCAAGGAACTGCCGCTGCCAGCACTGCAACTCCTGCAACTCCTGCTAGCTACGATCGCAGCAACTACAGCTACGATATCGATCGCCCCCTCTACGAAACCAACGAACAGCAGCACCAAAATCTCAAGCTTTATGAAGAACGCTTGATTGCTAACAAACACCGCGCAAAAACAGGCGAAGTAGCAGTTGGCAAGCGCGTGGAAACTGAAACAGCGCGAGCTTCAGTACCCATTGAAAAAGAACGAGTCGTAATCGATCGAGTAACCCCGGTAGAAGCGGGTAGAGTAGTTTCAGTCGGTGAGGCTGACTTCCAATCAGGGGAAGTTGCACGCATGGAAGTCTACGAAGAAACGGCCGACATTCACAAGGAAGCTTTCGTCCGCGAAGAAGTCAACGTCAGAAAAGAAGTGGTTCGCACCACCGTTGAGGGCGAAGAAACCTTGCGTCGTGAAGAATTAGAGGTTAAGACCGATGGAACTGCGGTTGTAGATAATAAAAATCCAAAGATCTAAACCAACCGCAACAGGTATGGCATAGGAATTGCGCCTTAATGACATAATTCTGTCACCGCGCAGGTTTGATTGAATTGGTGGCGATCGCACAATTCCTATGTGAGGGGCGGGGGGGGGTACAAAACTTGTCTAGTTTTGGCAAGGTTTATACACTTTCCCCGCCTTTACCAATTTCCCCTTACCAATTCATAATAAAAATCCCTAAGCAGGAAAGTTTAAAAAATGAACGGTCAAGCATCAGCAGAAAAGATAGCAACTGCCAAATCAATAACCCGTCTCAACCGGGTGCCTGAAAAAGTCAGAACTAAGCTAAAAAGTTTTACCGTCAAAGACAACCAAGGTCACTTAGTAGGCAAAGTTAAAGATGTCTATTTTGATGCTAACGGTCAGTTAAACTTTGTGGTAGCCGGGCTAGGCAGCGACAATCCCCGCATTTTTTTATTAAGTGTTAAGCTGCTCAAAAAAGTCGATTATCACCAAAAAGCGCTGTTTGTAAGTATTAATTCTGAACACCTCGATCTGCTGCCGGTAGTTTCGGCAAATGGCGGGTCTCCGTATTTAGAAAATGGCTCCGAATCGGATAGTGAATTTAGCAACAGTGAGTTAACAAATCCCTCAACAGTTATGTCAAATCTAACAGATGCCGATCGCACAGATGCAAATGGGGAGACTGATCGGGATGAGGAAAACTTCGATATTGTCGATCAAGAAGTAATTCGCCTGTTAGAAGAACGATTGGTGATCAATCGCAGCAAGCGCAAAGTCGGCGAAGTCATAGTGCGTAAAGAAATTGAAACTCGGATGGTACAAGTACCCATCCAGTGGGAAAAGCTGATTGTCGAACAAGTCGGCGACGATCCGAAGGTGTTGGCAGAAATAGATTTAGGCCAGGGAAACATCACCGGTATAGATTTGACGGAAATTAAGAGCGATCGCCAAGAACCGACAGTTAAGGCTGAATTTACCTCTGTGCAGAAAGCTAGCAAAATCTTAAATTCGATCGCCTCTCAACCCCGTCACGGTTGCGTGAAAGTCCGCCTCGAACTCGTTCTCGAAGACAAGCAACTTGAGGATACTTACCAAAAATGGATGACGGAACACAACTCAGAGAGTTAAAATATTCGTCCTTTTCCGTGTAGATTTTAGCGATTAGCGACAAACTTAAATCTAAGAGCGGACTGTGGCGAGTCCTGCTGGGGAGAAAGTTCACCGCCATCTACTAAGATCGTGTTCGGTAAATTAACCGTAATTTTGGTAGGGGCGGGTTCACCCATATCTATAATATCAGCCCGATATCCGTAAACCCGCCCCGACCGGGAGATGGAAATTTTTAGCGATCGACCTCTAGACAAAATTGTACCGACTTGCGGTAAAATTGTGGTGGTCAAATTTAAAAGTATTTGAAAATGCCCAGCACAATCTCCGACATTAAAGTAAAAACGATCGCAGGCGAAGACAAGCAGCTAGGAGAGTACGCTGGCCAGGTACTCTTGATAGTTAATGTAGCTTCCAAATGTGGCTATACACCTCAATACAAAGGACTCGAAGAATTAAGCCAGAAGTACAGCGCGGCTGGACTCCGTGTTTTAGGATTTCCCTGCAACGACTTCGGAGGTCAAGAACCCGGAAGTAATCCAGAAATCGTCAATTTCTGTACTACAAAATACGGCGTCACATTTGAATTATTTGACAAAGTACGCGCTAAAGGCACTCAGCAGCACCCGCTGTACGCTAAGCTGACGAGTGCAGTCGAGCCCAAGGGTGAGGTTTCCTGGAATTTTGAGAAATTCTTAGTTAGCAAACAAGGTGAAGTGGTTGCTAGATTCCGCAGCAGTGTTGGCCCCGATTCGCCCGAACTAATCGCTGCTATCGATCGAGAATTGGCAAAATAAGAAGTTCGGCAACTAAGCAGTTTACAGAATTTAACGGATTTAACGGATGGATGTTTAAGGAAGAGGGAAGAAATTAATAGGCTTTTTTTATAATAAGTGGAAAGCTATTTTTTTTCTGCTCTTCCCCATTGTTTGCAAGCACTCAACCCTGAACGAATACCGATGATTGTATTTAATTGGAGAACGGTTTAATTTAATGGAAAATACATCGGGATTAGATTTAGTTGTAGGTGTACTTGCCTTCGCAATTCTGGCAGGTGGTCTGGCCATGCTATTTGTAGGCATGGCATCGTTTCCTAAAGAAAAATAATACTAATCGATATGATGTGCGATCGATTGACCGCGATTCCTGCAGTAGGTTGGGTTGAACGAAGTGAAAACCCAACACCTATTGATGTTGGGTTTTCACTTTGTTTAACCCAACCTACGTATATTATAGTAATCGACCGGACATGATATTACGCACGATTGTTGAGAAACCGGGTTTTTTTACGATAAAACCCGTTGTAGACCGCAGATTCGGTAAAAAACCCGGTTTGTAGACCCCGATGCGTAAGTCCTGAATACTTGATATTATGTGCGATCGCACGACGCTAATAAAAGTTTTCACGACCAACTTAAAATGCTTATTTTACAGGGCACCATCTGAATAAATCAAACTGCTTTCAATTTGAAGATTCGCAATTGACAATCATGCAAACTACCGAAAACAACGTCAAAATTGCCCTCGCGCCAGGGAATTTGCGCCGCGTTCATCATATCGCTTTAAACGTGCGCGACATGGAAGCTTCCCGCCACTTCTACGGTACAATTCTCGGCCTGCACGAACTAACAGGTGCAGAAATTCCCGCAACTTTAACAAAAATGGTAGCCGCTGGTAAAGTCGCTAATTTCGTTACCCCAGACGGTACTGTTATTGACTTATTTTGGCAGCCAGACTTAGAACCGCCAAACCCAGACCCGGAGAAAGCTTTTACCCGCGCCAACCACTTAGCCTTCGATATCGAGCCGGATTTGTTCGATCGCGCTCTGGAAGTGCTAAAGTCAAATCAAATTGCGATCGATAGCGGCCCCGTCACTCGCCCTACAGGACGTGGCATTTACTTTTACGATCCTGATGGATTTATCATCGAAATCCGCTGTGATGCAGTTTAAACAGTCGCTATCGGGTTCTGGGTAGTCCGCGTGCACCCTACATTTACTCTTTGGATTGCGGCGATCCGTAAACCTCCTATAGCAATCCTAAATCATTTGTAAAAATATGTAGGGGTAGTGCTACCCCTACTCCCCGTGCCTACCCCAGTCAAGGCGGGGCAACCGGGCGTGGGTTTTGCCCCTACAAGAATTACACGAATCATTTAGGAGTGCTATACCTTGAGAGTTGTTTTATTTTCCGTCTTGGCTAATAGGTTGCTTCGGCCAAGTAAACCGAAAAGTTGCTCCCTCACCTTCAGCAGATTCTAGGGAAATACTGCCCCCTTGACCTTCGACAATTTTCTTCACCAGCGACAAACCAATCCCAGTATTTTCAACTTTATCGCGAGCTTCCAAGGTCTGAAAAATTACAAAAACTTTATCGTGATATTGAGGAGCAATCCCCGGCCCGTCATCCTCTACAGAAAACTCGTAAAAATCATCTAACTCTTTAACCGAGATTTTTACCTGACCAGATTCAGCTCGGTTGTGCTTAATTGCGTTGCTAATTAAATTAGAAAAAACCTGCTGCAACAGCAATCTTTCTGTCACAAAAGTTGGCATTCCCGGTTCAACTTTCACCTCAAATCCCGACGGCGGCGCCAAAGAATCAATAATTTCGGCTAATAAATTCTCAACTTTTACCCTTTCTAAAGCTACTTTAATGCGTCCGACACGGGAATATTGCAGCAGTCCTTCAATCAAAGCTTCCATTCTGTGAACTCTGCCGCGCAGCAGGTTCATTTGGTGCAGAGTATCCTCTGTCATTGACTCGCTGAGGTCTTCTTCTATCCAACTGCTGAGATTGGCGATCGCCCTCAGCGGCGCTTTCAAATCGTGAGAAACTACATAAGCAAACTGGTCTAATTCTTGATTCCGCTTTCTTAAAACATTGGTCGTTTGAGCCAGATTTTGGGCTGTTAACCTCAATTCTTGAGCGCGCAACCGCAGCGATTCCTCAGCTTGTTTGCGATCCCTAATATCTTCTACCACACTCATCAGAAATTGAGTGCCATTTTGTTCTCGCAGGAGCGAAACCGTCAAGTTGGCCCACACCAACTCTCCGTCTTTGCGGATGTAGCGCTTTTCCAGAGAGAAATTTTCAATTTCTGCTGCTAACAATTGGCGCAACAGTTCGAGTTCGCTTGCCAAATCTCCAGGCCAAGTAATATCCTGAAATCTTTTCTCCACCAATTCTTGCCGGCTGTAGCCCAAAATTTCGCAAAGTTTTTGATTGACTAACAGAAATTTGCCTTCCACACTCGCTTGAACCATGCCGACTGCCGCCTGCTCAAAAGTAGCGCGAAACCGCTGCGCGCTTTGGGCTAAAGCAATTTCTGAGCGTTTGCGATCGCTAATATCGTTGCTAATTTCCAAAATAGCCACCGGTTGATCTTGATCGTCGTACTGCAAAGTCCACCGGCTTGCGACTGTTATTTTTGTGCCGTCTTTCTTGGTTCGCACCAGTTCTCCTTGCCAAGAGCCCTTCTCGAAAAATACTTTTTGAATTACCTCAAACGGTTGGGCCCATTCTGTTTGTAAAAGCTTGTGAATATTTTTTCCCATTGCTTGCGACTTCCGCCACCCGTAGAGCCACTTCGCCCCCAAATTCCAATAAGAAATTGCCCCATTCAAGTCTAGTACCGCGATCGTATCATTTGCCAAATCCAGCATTTGCGCTTGCTTTCGCAGAGTTTCCTCGGCTTGTTTTCGTCCTCTGGAATCGCGGCAAATCGCAATAAACAAGTGTTGATTGGCCAGACGCATTTCGCTGACAGACAACTCCATCGGAAACTTCGTTCCGTCGTGTCGAATTCCAACTGTTTCTTGCTGGTAAGTCTTCAGCGTAGTATCTGGATGCAACACAAAATATTCGATCGAATAATCCCCCACGCTGTTGTGCGGTAGCGGTTGAGCTATCAGCCGCCGCAGGTTAGAGCCAATTATTCGATCGGCTTTCTCGCCAAAAATCTTTTCTGCAGCCCTATTAAAAGACTCAATATTTCCCTGTGCGTCCAAAGTAATAATACCGTCAGCCGCATTGTCTACCACAGCTTGAATGCGACTTTTACTTTCTTCCAAGCCAGCTTCCCGCTTCATCAATTCCTTCTCTAAACTATCAAATAAATACCAGGAAGCCCCTGCACCCAAACAGCCGGAAAGTAAACCCGCAACTTGCACAAAATTAATGAAATCTACCAACTCCCCTAGTTGCCGATCTACACTTTTCTGGTAGGCTTCGCCGGCCTCAGAAAAAGCATTAATTTGTGTACGCAGCTTATCCATGTTCAATTTGCCTTGAGCAAACACCTGAATTCTTTCCGCTGACTGCATCCTTCTTGCCGAACTGTCGAGCTTATTCAAAATGTTTTGCAAGAAATTTATTTGCTGTTCGGTACTTTTTTTAATTTCTTCAAATCGCTGAGGTTGCAGTTTTCTTTCTTGAACCAATACCTTGAGTTTAGCCAGCAGCGGAGGCAAACTCTTCTTTGCTTCTAAGTAGGGTAATAGAAATTCGCGGCGCTGCGTCAACCCATAACCCCTAATGCTCGTTTCCGCATCCACCACCAGGCCGATCAACCGGTTAGTTTCCTGAAGTATTGCCTTATTAGTATCTGCTCGCTTTCTTATCTTTATGGCACTATCCCGGAGGCCGGCAATTGCTAGCAGCGAAGCAAACAGAAAAATCATGGGAATAGCAATGATGACTGTTCCCCGCTGGCGAATTGGTCGGTCTGTCCATACAAAGTGGAGGCAGCGATCGAGCAAATACTTCACGAATATTGAATGAGAAACTTTGCTGCCAGTATATCGCTTTTTGGCAGTTTAGGCTATGGATAAGTTTGTTTTTTTATTGGGCCATCGTGGGGGACTAACCGTGGAAACTAGATTAGACCCCTGCGATAGCTACCTGCTGACACTAACAGCAGATTTTTTGGCACGGTGTTTAAACTGAGGCAAGGAGAAAGAAAGGACTTTTTTCGACACCGAGACAGCAGGCGAAGCAGAAAGGATCGTTTCTGCTTTACCTTCGTTTTCGGCTTCGGCTTCTGCTTTTAAACTAGAGTCTGTTTCGCAAGGGTTCTGAACAGTTGTAACTACAGTAGTCCACCTGCCTGTAGCCGGATCGCGATAACAAGTAAAAGGATTTATTTTTAGCGGTTGACTGCAAGGTTTAATCATGTAGATGCACTCCTTTGATTCTGATAAATTGTGCATTGCTTTCAGCAGCAGTGCTATCTCGCCAGTAGAAGCAGTATGAAGGCAAAAAGCAGAATTGTGTTTCTGCGTCCAGAGACTTTTGAAACTTCCTGATTTCCTGTTAAATTTGGCCTTCTACTGCTTCGCGACCATAGCATTACTTTTACCAAATTGCCTTTCTGGAAGCAACCCCCCACCCCCTTAATTAGGTTGAGGTGGGATTTGTAAATGCAGCGAGACGCCCGATCGTGCCTGCAGGACAATTTTGGGATAATATAGGTATTCTAGGCTGAAAACAAATGCTAGTGTGTGATCGACAACAGAGGTCGATCGCGATCGGTGTCACAATTAAAAAGGGAATGGGTAATTGGTAATGGGTAATTGGTAATGGATAATTGGTAATGGGGAAATTATTCCATCTTTTGCGAGCCGTTAAATCCGTTAAATCCGGTACACAATTCCTGGAAACACCCCCACCCGTTAAATCCCTTAAATCCCCTACATTGCTAGTTGCCCAACTTGCTTCTAACTAATATCAACTTCTGCCTTTAAATGAACAGTAAAAGTAGAGCCACCACCCAACTCACTCTCAACAGTGATATCGCCGCCCATCATCTGGCAAAACAAGCGGCTAATGGCCAATCCTAAACCGGTGCCGCCGTACTTGCGAGTAGTCGAAGCGTCCCCTTGAATAAAAGGTTGAAACAAACCCTGCTGCTGTTCGGCCGACATTCCAATCCCCGTATCAGATACCTGCAAATAAACCCAATCGCTGTCACCTGCTGGTTCGCGAGTCGCGCTCAACAGCACCGTTCCACCTTCGGTAAACTTCAGGGCATTCGAGAGCAAATTGAACAGAATTTGCCGGACTTTAGTCAAATCTGCATACATCACTCCCAAAGTCTCAGAGCAAGAAACTTGCAATTGATTGTGGTTTTTTTCCACCAAAGGGTGCAAAGTTGCAACGACTTCTTCTATTAAATTACAGAGGTCAAATTTTTCTAAATAAAGCTCCATCCGACCGGCTTCTATCTTAGAAAGGTCGAGAATATCGTTAATTAAAGTCAGCAAGTGTTTGCCGGCGCTATAAATTTTTTGGGTATCGGGAATGATCTCTTCGAGTCCCGATTCCCGTGCTTCTTCTTGTAGCATTTCGCTGTAACCGATAATCGCGTTGAGCGGTGTCCGCAGCTCGTGGCTCATATTGGCTAAAAAAGTGCTTTTAGCTCTCGAAGCTGCTTCAGCTTTGTGTAAGGCTTCTTGCAAGGCTATTTCGGCTCTTTTGCGCTCGGCAATTTCGATGCGGAGCAGTTTATTGGCGGTGGTGAGTTGAGTGGTACGCTGATCGACGGTCATTTCTAGCTGCGCTTTGGCTTTGGAGAGTGCTTCCTGAGCCCGCTGGCGCTCAAATCCTTCGATCGCCAGCGCTACCAAATTTGCCAAAGAATCGGCGAAGGTGCGCTCCTCTAGAGCCCACTGGCGGGGCGCGCCGATATGTTCGAGAGAGAGGATGCCCACGATCTGCCCGCCGAGCCTAATTGCTACATTTAATATGGATGAATTGGGCTTGCTGGCATTTGGCAGCACAGCGGAATGTTCGGCTAGCGAAGATGCGTGGGACAAATTTGTTTGTAGAGATTTTTGAGTCTTTGTCGTAGGTTCTAAACCATTCTCCGATCGCAAATTTTCGCCCGGTGCGTCGCCCTCAACATCTAAAAGGGATAAATTTAAATCGCTGGGCGATATGGACTCCCGGCTCAAATGATTCTCCTGGGTGCGATCGTACAAGTCGAGACAAACTAATTTGAGGTTGGGCATTTTAAACTTAGAATGATTCACCCCCTCCTGTTGCTCTGAGGCCGCGGCCTCTGTATCGAGTGGCTCTGTTTTGTTGTGGGCGAGCACTCTCTCCGTAAAATTTAGCTGGGGTTCGTTCGGGTAGCGAGTTCCAAATCTTCCGTGGTTGTAAAGCCAGACGCTGACTTTTTCCACATCCAAAGTGCGGGCTGCAGCCTCGGTAATTTCGCGAATTCCCACATTCAGCGCACCGCTGTTGAGAGTCCTCTGTCTACCTAGCTGCAACAAAGCCAAACTCTGGCGGCGGAGCCGCTTTTCGCTCTCTTGGAGGGTTTGTTCTGCTTCCTTGCGCTGGGTGAGGTCGTACAAGGCGCACAATGCTGTCGGCTCGCCGTTAAACACCAGCGACTGAACCGAGATCATCGCCCAGAAAGCGGTGCCGTCTGATTTTTTGCAGTGGATTTCGTAGTTTTGGAGGTATCCGTCCTTAGCAAGTGCCTCAAGTACCTTTGGGCGATCGGCGGGGTTGAAGTAAAAGTCGGGAGTGCTGCAGCCGATCAATTTTTCTAGGGGTATGTTCAGCAGAGAAGCCAATTGAGCGTTCGCATACAGAATTAAGCCGTCACAGAGGCGAGAAACTAATATGGGCACGGGAGTTGCCGAGGCGATCGCCCGAAACTGCTCTTCGCTTGAACGCAGCGCCAACTGAGCTTTGCTCAGCAAGTGAGCTTCCATCGTATCTGAATGTTCGGTGGTAGTCTCCAGCAAAAGTTCTAGGTCAACCTTTTCGCGCTTCAAGTTTTCAAGTTCCGCACTCAGCCGCTGAACGTCGAAAAGTAGCTGTTCTGTCGATGGTTCTTCCTGCATAGCAATTGAAAATTGGTAATTTTTAGTCGGTTCTGAAGTTTTTTATGGTTTTGTGCTAGTTTAACTATGACTTATTCCGATTAACTTCAGCCACCCTGATCCTGGTTCGCGGACTTAGCCGGGGATTCATCTTTACCTTTTTCGATACTATTCCAATTCTAAGTGCAAGGAAGGCATCAGCCGCTGCAAGTTTTTCAGGGATTTTATCTGCCAGGGGATCTGTTTAGAACCTTTGATGGCCATTTGAATATTTTTTTGCTGGCGCACTTTGATCACAAATTTTGAGACAATATTAATTCCAGAACTATTTAAAAATTCTAGCTTTCGCAGGTCTAGAGTCACCGTGTTTGGGCAGGAGTCAGCCACTTCGTTGAGCAGATCGACGATCGGTGCGTACTCTTCCACCTGGCTGAGTCGGAACGAGCCGCTACAGGTGACTGTTTGCGTAGCGCGATCGTACTGGATCGTGTAATCTTTGGTCTGAATCTCCATAGCTGGTAAAAGTATAGTCATTTATTGCCTGACATGGGAGGCGTTAAGTCCCTCCCCCTTCCCTTTCACTTTGAGCGGATCGACCCGCCTCGGCTGAACTACGCAGCTCCCTATCCCATCGCACAAGGCATTTGGGATTGCTTTTCTGAGGATATTGTACGAAGCATTCACATCGGAATTAATTAGCTGACCCGTCGATGTTTTGTACAAACCCCGCTTAATCCGCTTACCAGTAAACACAGGCTCTTTTTCTGTTGTTCCATAAACAGGAATTGGGTCTAAACCTAAAAAACTGGATCGGGATGTGTAGGATTCTTCCTGCACAATTACTGTGATTCCCGCCAACCGAGCTTTGTACTCCAACATTTCAATTAATCGAGAGTGAGGAATACTAACAAAGTTTTGATTGGTTTGCTTCCCTAACTCGATTTCTGTTTTCCACTGCGCGTTCTTACCAATTACTAGCGTCCCAATCTGCTTGGTGAGCAAAAGGTTAATAATTAGACGGCTAGCATGATGTAAGTAATTATCAACTTTTTGATGGCGACAGCGAGTTAAGCGCTGAATGCGGGGCGAAGTTTTGCGATTCCCTTTTAACTGGGATTGCAATCGTGCTTTCCGCTTATTGTAGAACTGGTTAATCGATTTCAATGGTCGCCCGTTAATCAACAAAGGGATAAATTCCGGTTGATTTGAAGTTAACGCCACTAAATTATCCAGTCCTAAATCAATACTAGCTACAGAATTAGCGTTGCCAAGAGTGGGCTCCGGTTCATCATAAATTACCTCAATTACATAGGAATCACATTTCGGAACCAGCCTAACTTGACAAATCTGGTTGGGATTGAGTTTGGTTTTGATTAAAAGTTCAGTACCAGAAAGTTTAATAATTCCTTTCTTCAACTGTTTACTACTAATCGCTTGAATCGTGTAGACGAGAAGGTTTCGCCCTTTGGTTTTGTCTTTGTACTTTGGCAATTTTGGGCGACCCGTGAATTTTGAAGAATCAGCCTTGTAAGCTTTAACTGCTTTAAAAAACGATTTCCAATTCTTGTCTAACACCATCAAGATTTGCTGACTAACTTTTGCAGGCAAAGCCTTGTAGGCTTCATGAGACTTCATCAATCGATTCATTTCGTTATAACTGACATAACCCCATCCATAAATAAAGCTCTGACGAATGACGTAATTGGCGGCATTGTAGAGGTTTTTCGACTTGAAAGCTAGTTCGTCTATTTGGGCGAAACGGTGTGACGTTGATTTAATGATGTGCCTCTCTGTTAGCTGCATTTGAGACTTCCGTTCTTTGGGCTGTGCGTATTTCTTGTTCAACACTCATAGCGATATGATACCATTATTGTTGATAATTGCTTATAAACTCTACGAAGTTTTACAATACTTTTGTCAGTTGCCGGTTTTGAGTGGTAAAGGGGCTTTGGCTGCGTGAGCGAGGATTGATCTTCAGGCTAGCACGATCAAAATTCACCCGTTTGCCGAATGCCGAAGGCCTTGGCGCGTGTAACTTTTATTACATATACTGCCAACTGTAGCATTGCCCCTGGGCAGTTAGGAGTTATTTTAGGATTTAGCGGTTGTGATACGAGTTGGCAAAAATAATGCAACTGTTGACTAGCTCCCAACCCTGGTAGTCATAAGTCATTGCCAATCTAACATCTCAAATCTCAAATCTCAAATTGTATGAGTTGTGGGGGTTGACGAGACCAACTTGGGCTGAAGTTCCGACCTATCAATTCGATTTTTTTCTCAATTTAGTATTGACAAAATTCCAAAAATGTGAGACATATTTCACATCGGACACTGAAGTGAAGGGGAGAATATTTAATGGCAATTTCAGGAATTACAGAAAAGCTTTTGGCGGCTAAAAAAGCTAAGGGAATTAGTTTTGCAGATTTGGAAAAAGTTTTGGGGCGCGACGAAGTTTGGATTGCTGCGGTTATTTACCGTCAAGCTACCGCATCAGAAGATGAAGCCGAGAAAATTGTCTCGGCTTTGGGACTAGATAGCGAGACGGGTGCGGTTCTGTGTGAACCTCCGTTAAAAGGTTCTTTGGAGGCCTCGGTTCCGGTTGACCCCCTGATTTATCGTTTCTATGAAATTATGCAGGTTTACGGGATGCCACTCAAAGCAGTGATTCACGAAAAATTTGGTGACGGGATTATGAGCGCGATCGACTTTACTTTGGATGTCGAGAAAGAAGCAGACCCAAAAGGCGATCGAGTGAAAATAATTATGTCGGGAAAATTTTTGGAATACAAAAAATGGTAAGCCCGTGCGGCTTTATTTTCAAGTGAAAATGAAAAATTCAAATTTGCTCGCAGGACTCATGACTAATGACTAAAGCCTCAAAAGTGTTAACTTAGAAACAGAGATCGCGAAGCTTGACTCCGCCAAAAAACGGAGACAAGCCCCCGACTTAAGTCGTGCAGAGCCCCAAATTTTAGACCCTAGTTCAGCTCCAAAATTCCTCTGTGGAGTAAATCTAAAATCTAAAATCTAAAATCTAAAATCGACTGACTGGCTTGGGTGTCCGATCGGGAAACCCTTCTAGGGCAAAGCTAAGGTCGCTCCCGCGGCAACTTCCCCAGTCGAAACAAGCAACCGCAACCGTAAATTAAGAGGCAAATATGTCAAAATATGACTCCCATCTCAGATGCTCCTTTTGCGGCAAGTCGCAAGAGTACGTCCGCAAGTTAATAGCTGGGCCCGGCGTATACATTTGCGATGAATGCGTGGAACTGTGCAATGAAATTTTAGAGGAGGAGTTCTTTGACTCCAGTAAAACAATTGGTCAACAGATTCCCCAATCAGAGGTGCGTGAGTCTCAGGGACAAGGAACCCGGCGCCCAGGGCGATCGAACAAATCGAAAATTGTTTTAGCTCAAATTCCGAAACCCACAGAGATTAAGCAGCATTTAGACAACCACGTCATCGGCCAGCATTCAGCAAAAAAAGTCCTTTCTGTAGCAGTTTACAACCACTACAAGCGCTTGAGCGTTGACCCAGCTAAAGATAGCGACAAGTCTTCCCCTGACAGCGATGTAGAACTGCAAAAATCCAACATCCTGCTAGTCGGGCCCACAGGTTGTGGCAAAACTTTGTTAGCGCAAAGTTTGGCGCAAATGCTCGAAGTTCCGTTTGCGGTAGCGGATGCGACGACACTGACAGAAGCTGGATATGTCGGCGACGATGTAGAAAATATCTTGCTGCGGCTGCTGCAAATGTCCGATTTTGATGTTGAAGCGGCGCAGCGGGGCATTATTTATATTGATGAAATTGACAAGATTGCTCGCAAAAGCGAAAACACTTCGATCACTAGGGATGTATCGGGAGAAGGAGTGCAGCAAGCGCTGCTAAAAATGTTGGAAGGAACAGTGGTTAACGTGCCCCCCCAAGGCGGCCGCAAACATCCTTACCAAGATTTTATTCAAGTTGACACTAGCAAAATTCTATTTATTTGTGGCGGTGCTTTTGTCGGTTTGGAAAAAATAGTTGAACAGCGTTTGGGTAAAAAATCCTTGGGCTTTATTCAGCCAACAGAAAGCGACAGCAACTCAACTTTGCCGGCGAAAGACAAGCGGGCCGCTGATATTTTGCAGCAGGTACAGCCGGACGATTTAGTCAAGTTTGGTTTGATTCCTGAGTTTGTGGGGCGGATACCGGTGGTGACGGTGATTTCGCCGCTGGATGAGGCAGCTTTGATGCAGATATTGACCGAGCCCCGGAATGCGCTGGTGAAGCAGTATCAAAAGCTGTTGAAGATGGACAGCGTGGAGTTGGAATTCCAGCCGGAAGCGCTACGGGCGATCGCCCAGGAGGCCTATCGTCGCAAAACCGGCGCCAGAGCTCTCCGCAGCATTTTAGAAGAGTTAATGCTGGATGTGATGTACGAGTTGCCTTCTCGCAAGGATGTGGCTAACTGTATGATTACTCCTGAAATGGTCGAGAAGCGATCGACTGCTGAATTGCTGTGGCATCCCGCATGGCACAAACAGCACGAAACTGCATAATTTGTACTCTGTAGGGTGCTTGTGGCGCACCCTACAAATTTGCTACCTTTAATTCCCTTGGCGAACCCGCCTCTACAAGCCGAACACTACAAACTTTTTCAAGGTCGATCGAGCGAATGCAATCTTAAGGTAAGACCTTAAGGAGTAAACTTATAACTGTAAAAATAACTGTCGAAAAAATGCCAAGAAATGCAGCTAAAGCAAGTAAACAACCCAGAGTTAAAATACCAAGTTTCTTAGACGGAATTCCCGGAGTGTCAATGGCAATTCAGTGCGGTTTGCTAGCCAGCCTAATGTTGTGTTGGTACGATTTCAAATACAACACGATAGTATACTTCATTCCGCGATCGGCCATAGCAGAAAAAGAAATTTTACTCATCAATCAAAGGCAGCAAGCTTACTATGCAGAAAATAATCAATTTAGTTCTTCCCTAAAAGGATTAGGTCTAGGAAGTGAAAAAGAAACCTACGATCATTATTATAAATACAGAACTCGGTTATCAATGGGTCCGGTTCAAACTTTACACAATCAAAGCGAAGCAGCACCATTTGAAATGACACTCGCATTCGCCCAACCTCGCTCTCGTAGCAACAAGAGGTGGTATACGGGTGCAGTAGTTGCTTTCAAAAAAAATGGTAGCAATCTACTAACAACTATGGCAGCAGTTTGTGAGAGCGATGCCCCTCCTAAAACAATCAGGAGTGGGCCAACTTTTGACGGCAAAGAAATTCACTGCCCCTCCGGGACAACTATGTTAAGGTAAGACTTTGAAACTATTTTGCGCCACTCTTCGATTGTTTAAGTAAAATTCAAAGTACCAATTGCCAGGTTGGTCATCTTTTTGAAAATTGTACCAGCACCAAGTATTTAATCTACCTCCTGTCGTTTTTAAATTCGATGCACCCCGCTGTACTAATTTTCCTTGAGGATTAAACACCTCACAATCTCCTCTATATTCTCCCTCTGGCAAGCTCGCAGCACTTACGGTCAAATAGACTTTCTTTTGTTGTTTCAAAGACCAGACATCTGTAGTTTTTGTAGCTTCTAGCTCGTCAGTCAACCTCGCTTGAGTTAAAGCTTTTAAATTTAGTTTGTTAGTTATTAGTGGGGAGTCAACTACTGCTTGAGGTTGGGGATAATTTAGTAACAACGGTCTAAAAATAGCAGCGACGACGGGACTAAGCATAGCAGCAATTGGAGCAATTACTGTTAACAATACCGTTACTGTTGATAATCCGACTAATATCAGCGCAAGTTTTGAGTTGTGGCGCTGCTGGACTACTTCGAGGGGAATCAAAGCATTGAGGGCCGCATCTGCCGAAGGATAGCGGTGTTTGAAATTAGGTTCCACCATTTTTTGCAGCCAGTCAATAAATTCTGGAGTTAACTGCTGCAAGCGATTTTTAAAATTAATCTGCCTTTTAAAATTAATCCGTCCCGTCTCGTCCATCAAGCTGCCAATTTCGAGAGAACTTATCCTGATTAGCAAGCAAATTAGCGTCGCGCCGAGACTGTATAAATCCGATGCCACAGTTAGCTGGCGGTTAAACATTTGTTCTGGTGGCATAAAGCCCAAGGTGCCTTTGACAACGCTGCTAGCAGCCACTTCTCCCCCCCCGATTCTAGCAAATCCGAAATCGACAAGGCTGACATTCAGGCGATCGTCCACTAAGATATTCTCCGGTTTTAAATCTCGGTGAATTAATGGCGGAACGCGGTTTTGCAAGTATTTAAGAATTTCTAAAACCGAGATAGCAATTTGCTTGATTTGCTGTGGCGTTAGCTTGCGAAGAGTTGCGAGGGAATTGGCATTTTTGTATTCCTGTACCATGCAGAAACCCGATGCTGTTTGGAAGGAATCTAAATACCGAGGAATGCTGGGGTGATCCAGTTCTCGCAAAATCTGAATTTCTTTTTCGTAAGCTTGATACTCCGACCAATTAGCGCCTGTTTTGGCAAATTGAAATTGTTTGATAGCTACGGCACGTTGGGTATTAATTTCGGTAGCGAGATAGGTAACTCTACCGCCGGCGCGATTGTGTCCGAGTTCGCGAGTTATTTGATAGCCGTAGTTAGAAAAGTCAGGAAAAGCATTCATAGTTAAATAGTTGACAGTTGACAGTTGACAGTTGTAATTGGGAATTGGGAATTATCTCAATCGTACAATCTCCCAATCTGCGGATCGTACAATCTCAAATCTAATGACTGCTGACTAATGACTAAGGAATGATGACTACGGTCTAATTAAATTTTGTTCTGATTTGCGATAGTTGGAAATAATTCTTTTTGGGTTAAAAACGAGCGTGTCAACTAACGCAATTGCAATCACGACTAGAGGGAGCAGTGTCACTCCTACTGTGGCTATTATTTCGATTGGTTCAACCCATTCCAACTGATTACCCAATTTAAAAAACAATCGAAAAGTTGCTCCCAAGAGCGTACAAAATGCGACAGTAAGAAAGGATATTTTAGTAGCATCTGCTTTAAAAATTTTTCTACTTGCTTGCTCGGCAACTAGATTGTTAACGCTGGTATCTATCATCATTAAAAAAATTAAATATCTCGCTAACACCACCATTACTACGATTCCCCCACATGAAGAAATTGTAGCGGAAATTATATTAATTATTAGATCAATTATTATAGGTAGTTCTTTAATCCCCGCGCTTAAAAAAAACATCAGGGTAAAAATAATGATAACTACACTTGAACCGAGAATCACTTTCAATATTTGCTTAAAAAGTTGCCTAAAATCTAACCATTTAACATTAATATCTTTGAGTTTGTTTGGATTTACTGTCATGACTGTAATGGTATTTTCAGCGGAATTAAATCCAAACAATACGACCAATGGTACCCACCACGAAAAAGTATGGAGCAAAACGTTGTTGGAGTTGATGAGGTTAGTTAATAGCTCCGAAATCATAAAACCTGCTAAGGTAAAACAACACATAAAAGCCAGCCTGCGCGCCGACAAAGAAGTATTTTTTTTCGGTACGTGCAAGGCAGATGTGGTGACTTGCAATTCTATTGTATGAGTTTCCGGCTCGGAATTGGCGTGTAAGATGATTTGGCGGTTGTAAGTTTGACTTGCCAGCAATTTTTGAGTATCAACTCGAATTTGGCATTCAATATTATTGCTTTCAAATGACTGCGGTTCAAAGGAAATCCAAGAATGGTCGTAAGGCGTGTGTGGCGGGTCATTCGGATGTGGCGCGACTTCCCATCTGCCGCCAAGCATTGTATCGGGAATTGGGTTGCTAATGGCGATATTTTGCGCTAAAATTTCTCCGTATCCTGTAGCGGTAAGTTCCAGCCGATTGAGAGCGAGCCTAACTTTTGGCAATTGTTTAACATCCAAAGATTCTAGGGCAGCTAAAGCATCAGCCGCTGACTGATATCTATCTTGAATTCTCGGCGCTACCATTTTCTCCAACCAATTCATCCAACCTTGTTGCAACGGCGGTACTAAATGCCGAAAATGAATGCCATAATTAGCATCAATCAAATTGCCAACCTCGGCAGATTTTGTACCAGTTAACAAGCAAATTAGGGTGATTCCCAAACCGTAAAGATCCGAGGCTTTAGTTAATTCTCGGTTGAACATTTGCTCCGGCGGCATGAATCCCATCGTACCTTTGACAACGCTGCTGGCTGCAATATAGCCGCCTCCAATTCGTGCAAAGCCGAAGTCTACTAAGTAAACATTTAATTGGTTGTCAATTAATAAGTTTTCTGGTTTGATATCGCGGTGAATTACAGGCAGTTTCTGAGATTGCAGGTAAGCTAAAATTTCTAAAGTGGCGATCGCAATTTTTTTGATATCTGGCAGCGAAAAAGTGCGATCGCACGCCGATTGGGCATTGATATATTCCTGAACAATGCAAAAACCGCTATCTGTTTGAAAATCGTCAAGATAGCGTGGAATTCCGGGGTGATCGAGCTTTTTCAGCACTTGGGTTTCCTGTTGGCTAGCGGAGTATTTCGCCCAGCTAGACCCTTGCGCGAATTGAAATTGCTTAATAACAACTGATTTATTGGTGTTAGTTTCTGTAGCTAGATACGTGACGCGGCCGCCCAGACTGTTGTATCCGAGTTCGCGAGTGACTTGATAGCCATGTGTGGAGAAGTCGGGAAAAGTTGTCATAGGTAGTTCTTCTGGTTTAATTTATCTGGGAATATATTAAAAATTGCTATTACCAAGATAACTTTTTTCAAAAAAGGCGTCAACTGTGATAAGATTTGATTTCGCGATCGGTTCTAGCGGGGAGCAGCCGTTAGAGGAAACGGGGAAAGTTCGGTGCAAGTCCGGCGCTGTCCCGCAACTGTAATGAAACCCTTGTGGTTTCTCAAGTCAGAATGCCCGCCGATATCTAACTCACTTTTGAACGCATCTGCGAGGTACGGATGATGGATGGAATTAATGCGGCTGTACGCACAAAGCACAGTCTATTTGTTTGCACTGCTTGCGCTAGTGTTTGGAAAAACGGCAAGCGAGAAGGTAAAAGCGGCGGTCAACAATTCATGGAAAATTTGTCGCAACTCGCTAAAGATTGGGAGTTTTATGATAAGTTTGAGATTCAAGAGGTTGAGTGCATGAGTGCTTGCAGTCACTCTTGTGCGGTGTCTTTTGCTGCTGTAGGAAAGTACACTTATCTGTTTGGCGATTTACCTGCAAATGAGTCGGAAAGCGTCGAGGCTGTACTCGAATGCGCGGGTCAATACTATGCTAAACCAGACGGTTTGTTGCCTTGGTCTGAGCGTCCTCAAGCTCTGAAAAAAGGCGTTTTAGCAAAGATTCCACCGCTGGGAAATTAGAGCCTTTCTCGTTACCATGCTCTGCCCATTGGTGACAACTTAACGTCAAACCGGCCCTCCGACCCTCCGGCAGCAGTCCGGCAGGGGTTGAAACCCCTGCCTCAAAGCTAAAGTCCTCGCTATGAGGACTGAAGAACTCATTAGTCCTCTTCAGAGGACTTTAGCTATAAGCCAGGGAATTCATTCCCTGGCGGACGGTCGGCTTAAGTTTTCATCAATGGGCAGAGCTTGGGAACGAGAGAACGAGAGATTCCCCTTCACCAACAACAACAAAATTATCAATGCACAAAATTCCTGTTACTGTCATCACTGGTTTTCTCGGTAGCGGCAAAACTACCTTAATTCGCCACTTATTGCAAAATAATCAAGGTCGCCGCATTGCTGTTCTGGTTAACGAATTTGGCGAAATCGGAATTGATGGAGAACTGCTGCGCGATTGCCAAGTTTGCGACGAAGAAGAAACTGTCAGCAGCAATATTGTTGAACTGACAAATGGTTGTCTTTGCTGCACTGTTCAAGAGGAATTCTTGCCGACTATGCAGGAATTGTTGAAGCGCCGAGAACAAATTGATTGTATCTTAATTGAGACTTCGGGCCTCGCACTTCCTAAACCTTTGATTCAAGCTTTTCGCTGGCCGGAAATTCGCACGGGTGCTACTGTAGACGGTGTTGTTGCTGTTGTCGATTGCGAAGCTATTGCTAGCGGTTCTTTTGTCGGTGATATCGATGCTTTGATGGCACAGCGACAAGCTGATTCTAGTTTAGATCACGAAACTCCGATCGAGGAATTGTTTGAAGACCAGTTAGCCTGTGCCGATATGGTACTTTTAACGAAGGTCGATCGCGTAGATGCTGAAACTCACAAGAAAGTCCAAAGCTGGTTGCAGCAAGAGTTACGTCCGAGTGTGAAAATTGTGCCGTGCAAAGGTGGCGAAATTAACCCCGATGTGCTAATGGGATTTAATGCGGCGGTTGAGGATGATTTGGAGTCTCGTCCGAGTCACCACGACACTGAGGAGGAACACGAGCACGATGATGATATTAACTCGACTTACTTTATTGCCGATCGCGAGTTTGAACCTGAAGCTTTGGTGAAAAAACTGCAATCCTTGATGCAGCAGGAGGAAATCTATCGGATTAAAGGGTTTGTGGCGGTTCCCAAGAAACCGATGAGGATGGTGTTGCAAGGTGTCGGCGAGCGCATAGAATATTTTTACGATCGTCCTTGGCAACCTTCGGAACTCCGCCAAACCAAATTAGTGCTGATTGGTCGAGAGTTAGAGCGCGATCGAATTGCAGCTATGATTAACAATTAATTGTCATCAGTCATTAGCCACACACGCTGACCTCAGAAACCGGGTTTCTTCCTATATTTCTCGTTCTCCCAAAACTCGTAGAAACCCGGTTTCTAGCCCTATGGGTAAGCTCTGAACCAAAGACTGCGTATTCCTGTAGTTAAAAACTCTTAACATTTTTTAATAAACTTGCTACTACCAGCAAGTCTGGTGTAAAATAGCGATAATGGTTATCATTGTACAATAATCGAGGTAAAGTATGGTGACTGCTGGGGCGATCGAATCAGTTCCTGTTACCGTTCTCACGGGCTATTTAGGTGCAGGCAAAACTACGCTGCTCAACCGAATTTTAACACAGGAACACGGCAAAAAAGTTGCAGTCATCGTCAACGAGTTCGGCGAAGTAGGCATCGACAACCAACTGATAATTGATGCCGATGAAGAAATTTTCGAGATGAACAACGGCTGCATTTGCTGTACAGTCCGAGGTGATTTAATTCGGATTATCGGTAACTTAATGAAGCGGCGAGACAAATTCGACCACATAGTCATCGAAACCACAGGTTTAGCCGACCCTGCACCCGTAATTCAAACATTTTTTGTAGACGAAGATATGCGGGACAAATTACTGTTAGACGCAGTTGTCACGGTAGTCGATGCCAAGCACATCGGGCAGCACTGGGACGCAGACGAAGCTCAAGAACAAATTGCATTTGCTGATGTAGTTTTGCTCAACAAAACTGATTTAGTGACTGACGAAGAATTGGCTGAATTAGAAAAGCGAATTCGCGCCATGAATGCAATGGCAAAAATTCACCGTACTCACAATGCTGAATTACAAATGGATGCTTTGTTGGGCGTTAAAGCATTTGATTTGAACCGGGCATTAGAAATCGAACCAGACTTTTTGGGCGAACACACTCACGAACACGATGAAACAGTAACTTCCGTAGCAATAGTCGAATCCGGTGCTATTGATGGCAACAAATTTAGCGATTGGATTGAGGAGTTGTTGCGAACTCAAGGCCCGAATATCTTTCGGACAAAGGGCATTTTGAATGTCGCCGGAGACAACAAGCGATTTGTTTTCCAAGGAGTACACATGGTGTTCGATGGCCGGGCGGATAGACCTTGGAAAGCTACCGAAACTCCGAAAAATGAACTCGTATTCATCGGTCGCAACTTAAACGAAAATCAATTGCGAGAGGATTTTCGTAGATGTCTGGTTTAACTGACATATTGAAGCATTTTTAATAAGCCTTTTAGCAACAGGCAAGATGCCTGTTCCACAAGAAGACAATTCATCTCTTGTGGAAGGGAACAGGCAAGATGCCTGTTCCACAAGATGAAAATTCATCTTTTGTGGCACGGGCATCTTGCCCGTGGAAGGGAACAGGCAAGATGCCTGTTCCACAAGATGAAAATTCATCTCTTGTGGAATGGAACAGGCAAGATGCCTGTTCCACAAGATGAAAATTCATCTCTTGTGGAATGGAACAGGCAAGATGCCTGTTCCAC